>JALYZL010000414.1 GCA_030948875.1 Actinomycetota bacterium | reverse complement strand
GGGTGGGCGGCACCGCGGGCCGGCGCGGGGCGCTGGGCGATCCCGGGGGTGCTGTCTCGGACGGCGGTGACCCCTCGCGGAGCCTGTAGAGCGCGGCGGCGAGGCGGTCGGGCGCGACGCCGCTGGCCGGCCCGGCGTGCGGACCGGAGGGCGTGACGTTCGGTCGCTTAGCGGTTGGTGAAGCGCGCCCGACCGCTTCGGCCGCTTCGGCGGGAAGGAGGGCGACGACCGCGCGCACCGCGTCGATCTGGCGGGCAATCCTTTCGATCGCCTCCGTCACTACCGCACGGGAGCGGTCCAGGTCCGTGAGCAACTCGTCGCCGTCCGCCCGCTCGGCAGCGAGCCGCATCAGCGCGCCCGCCAGCTTCGACTCGGTCGCGACCGCCGCTTCGGCGCCGTTCCCGCGCCCCCGCGCCCGGGCATGGACGGCCTGCATCGCGAGCTCGAGGCCGAGCCCCAATGGTTCGCCAAAAGCGGGCATCACGGCAGCGACTGGCGCCGGTGGCGTCGAGCCGGCGATCGCCAGCTCGGCGGCGATCGCGGTAGCGCGCCGCTCGGATCCGCGGGAGGGCGGCGGATCGTGCGACTCGTCGGTGACCCCCCGTCGCAGGGTCTCGATCTCGCGCCCGAGGTCGCGGGCGTGGGACTGCGCCGCTTCCAGGACCTCGAGGACGGCGCGAGCGTCGGCTTGATGGCGGCGGATGCGTAGGGCGTGGTCGCGCCCGAGATCGAGTCTTATGGCCCGCTCCGAATGGGCCAGCTGCTCTGCCTCGCGCCGCTTGCGCTTGGCGCGCTCGAGCTCCGTCCGAAGCCGCTCGGACTCATGGCGTGCCTGCTCCAGCTCTTGCTCGAGCCGATCGAGTAGCACCCTCGCTTCACTGCTCGCCGCCTCGGCCTCGGCGGCTCGGCGCCGCGCCTGGCGCTCCGCGAGCTCGGATTGCCGCTGGCGTCGATCCGCCACCACGGCCGGGTCGGCGACCGCGCGGATCACTCCTCGGTCCCCGACGGGGGCCAGCGCGGTAGGTGAGCCGGAGCCGGAGCCGGAGCCAGAGCCCGAGCCGGAGCCAGAGCCGGACTCGGCCTCGGCGGGCGGCAGAGGGATCGAAACGCTTCCCAACAGGAGGGTCAGCCGGCCGACCGATAGCGAGGCGGGAACGGTGAAGCCGGCACGCCAGAAACCGGGCTGTTCCACCTGCACGCTCGGTCCCTCGGGCAGAGCGGGGAAGCGGTACCGCCGGTCCTCGGTGTCGATCACCAGCACCGGAGTGACCATCGCCCCCGTGCGATGCCGACGCCAGCGACCGGCGATGCGGACGACAAGGCCGCTGCCTCCCCCAGCCGACCACTGGACCGACTCGATAATGATCGGATGCTGGAGGTCTGCCGGGTCGTTCACGGCGAACCTCGGCGGCGGCGCTTCATGGGATTACGCATTCCGCCGGGACGCTAAGCCCCGACGGCGGACGCAGGCGCCGATACAGCCGCAGCTCTACTTCGCTTCCGAAGCTCGGCGCTGCGCGAAGGCGGCGCCGGCGGCAACGGCCGCGACGACGCCGGCGACGAAGAGCTTGCGTGACTTGTCGGCGTAGCGGCGCCGCAGGTACCACCGGGCGCCGTTCCACACGGCGAATCCGAGAACCTTGTATTTCATCTCGTCAAGATGCTACCCGGGGTCGCGATGGCGTACGCGCCAGGCCATGCGAGACTGCAGCGACCACAGCTCGATGAACCCCGGCGCCGCGTTGTGGGAGTACAGCCCGCCCGACTCCGAGAAGGTGGCGAGCTGGGCGTCGTACACTGCGTTGGGCGAGGATCGCGTCACCACGCGCGCGGATCCCTTGTAGAGCTTGATCCCGATCGTTCCCGTGACCTGATGGTTGACCGCGTCCATGTAGGCGTCGAGGTCGGTGCGGAGCGGTTCCCACCACAGACCGGCGTAGACGAGATAGGCCCACTTCTGGTCGACGCCTGGCTTGAATTGGTTCTGATGGATCGTCCCCACGAGGCGCTCGAGCTCCTGGTGGGCGAGGAGGATGATCGCCGCCGCCGGGACCTCGTAGATGTCGCGGACCTTGAGGCCGACGATCCGGTCCTCGATGTGGTCGACGATCCCGACGCCGTGGCGCGCGCCGAGCTCGGCCGCCCGCTCGAGCAGGGGCACGAGGTCCGTACGCTCGCCATTCAGGCCCACGGGCACGCCGTGCTCGAACTCAACCGTTACGACGTCCGGCTCGTCGGGCGCCTCCTCGGGAGGCGTCACGAGCTGGAAAACATCTTCCTCCGGCGCGTGATCGAGCCTCTCGATCCAGCGGCCCTCGCTCGAGCGGCCCCACAGGTTGTCGTCGATCGAATACGGCGCGATCTCGGTTCCCCCCTTGACGGCGATCCCGTGCTCGCGCGCATAGGCGATCTCCTCCTCACGCCCCATCTGCCACTCGCGCACCGGGGCGATGACCTTGAGGTCCGGGGCGAGGGTGGCGACCGTCGCCTCGATCCGCACCTGATCGTTCCCCTTGCCCGTGCACCCGTGAGCAATCGTGTCGCACCCGGTCTCACGCGCGTACTGCACGGCGAGCTTGGCGATCAGCGGCCGACCGAGGGACGTGAACAGCGGGTAGCCCGTGCCGTAGATCGCGTTCGCCTTGATCGCCGGCAGCACGTACTCGCGCGCGAACTCCTCGCGCGCATCGACGACGCGGGCGTCGATCGCCCCGAGCTGGCGAGCTTTGCCCTCGACGACCGCGTAGTCCTCTCCCGGCTGTCCGAGGTTGACGGTTAACGCGACGACCTCGGCGCCATACTGGTCCTGGATCCACTTCAGCATCACGCTCGTGTCGAGGCCGCCGCTGTAGAGCAGCAGGACGCGGTGGACCTCGGCCGGGTCGGCCAGGTAGGAGGCGGTCTGCGCGGAGCGGGGCTCGGTGGACATCGGCGATGAAGGGTATTCGGCGTGAGCCTCGAGGCGCGCGGCGGGATATTTCCAGGCCCCGCGACCTCAGCTCGTGCTCGAAGGCTGAGCCGCGGCCAGCCTCCGGCGCACGTCCCACCACAGCGCCTCATAGGCGATCGCTGCGCGGCTGCCGGGGGCGATCTCGGCGACCACGGCCCGCTCGACGCCCATGCGCTCGACCTCGTCGGCCGACGGGATCGCCGCGCCGAGCATGGTCACATGGGCGGCGCGCAGCTGCGCCATCACCTCGCGGTGCAGCGACTTGCGCACCTCGACCATGGAGAAGAAGGCGAGAACCTGCGGGCCCCCCTGGACGAGGGCCTCGAGCTGCTCGAAGGTCCGCGAGGAGAGCGTCGCGGGGATGATCGGCACGAGCAGGGCGTCGGCCGCCTCGAACACGTTCTCGGAGACAAGCGAGATGCTAGGCGGACAGTCGAGGAAGATGTACTCGTACTCGCCGCGCAGGGGCTCGAGCACGCGCGCGAGGCGACCGGTCGAGTGCTTGGCGGCGTCGAGTGCGAGGTCCATGTGACGGTAGGAGAAATCGGCGGGCAGCAGGTCCAGGCGCTCGTAGTCGGTGCCCTTGATCAGCCGCTCGACGCCGGACTTGCGGCGCACGAGCTTGCGGACCCCGCCCCGCACCTTGGGCCGGACGCGAAACAGGTAGGTGCTGGCGCCCTGGGGATCGAGGTCCCAGAGGAGCGTCGAGGCGCCGCCGCGAGCGGCGAGGTAGGCGAGGTTCACCGCCGCCGAGGTCTTGCCGACGCCGCCCTTGATGTTGTAGGTGGCGAGCACGCGGCTCATGAGCCGAAGGTCTCCCTGACCCGCGCCCGTTGCTCGCGCGAGGCGAAGGAGGCGAACCGCTCCGCGAACTCGGCCCGCGCCGCGTGCTCGTCCTCGCCCAGGTGCTCGATGAGGATGCCCATGGCCATCAGCGCCGCGGTCCCGCCGGGGAGGGTCGCGACGTCGTCGCTCAACGAGCGCAGGGTGGCGATCTGGACCTCTCGGTCCTGATGGCGGCCGAGCGTGTCCTGGAGCGACTTGAGCGCGCGCACGAGCGGTTTGACGACGTCACCGGGATGGAGGGCAAGACCGAAGAGCTCGAGCAGGTAGCGGAGCTCCTTGCCCTGCTTGCGGAGCTCGTGCAGGGACTCGGCCCGGCTGGAGTCGTCGATCGCGCGGCCCATCTTGACCATGCGCCGGTAGACCTTGACGATCCGCTCGCCGGAGAGCTCGCCGATCGGGCGAATGGCGTCCGGGCGGTCCTCGACGGGCAGCGGCACGAGCTCGCGCAGGAAGGCCGGCCACTGTGCGTGCATCTCCACGGCCCGCTCCGAGCGAAGCGCCCACACCATCTCGCGATGGGCGAGCACGCGGCGGTCGCGCAGGACGCGCAGCAACGGCTCGAGATCGGATCTGGCCGGCTCGGCGAGCCCAGACCGGAGCTCGTCGAAGTCGAGCACGTAGACGTCGAGGTCGCGGGCGGACCCGGTGACCTGCTGTAGCCACCTCAGCTCGACTCGGAAGCGCGCCAGGTGCTCGGGGGGAAACACCCCCTTGAGCTCCCGCATCACCGCCCGCGAACGGCGAACGGCGACGCGGTAATCGTGGAGGAACTCGGGGTCCACGTCGGCGATCGTGCCCGGGAGGTTGGCGTCGATGACCTCGGCGAGGCGCGTGAGGATCGAGGCCACCGCCACATCCGAGCGTTCATCCGGAGCGAGCGCGACGTCGACCTTGGCCGACGCCCCTCCGGGCGTGCCGCCGGTGGCGAGGACCGCCTCGTCGAGCGCCGAGCGGTCCGCCGCTCGCAGCCCGAGATCGTCTATCAGCGTCGCGCGTACGCGCCCGAGCGCCTTGCCATAGCCGCGGACGCCGACAAGACGGATCCGCGGCGCCAGCGCGATCCGGCGGTTCGGCGAGGCGACCACCACCGGCTCCTCGACGGCCAGGCGCACGACCGTCTTCTCGCCGGGATCGAGCACCCCGAAGGCACGCTGGGCGCTGTGGACGTGGACGACGGGCAGGAGCGCGCGAACGTCGATGATCGCCCTCAGCGCGTCGCGCAGGGCTCCCGGCTCGAGCTCGGTGAGGACCACCCGTCCGGGCGGGTGCGGCGCCGCCATCGATGCCCGCTCGGCACCGTCGTCGAGAGCGACAAGCGCGGAGCGACCGGACTCGTGCACGAAGGCGAGGCCCGCGGCCCGCAGGAGCCCGTCGAAGGTGTCGTAGAAGCGCAGGTCGCGTTCGCTGGCCGCGCCCTCGCGGACCGAGAGGCGAGCACCCAAGTCGTCGAGGATCTCAGCCGGAGTGGTCAGGCCCGGCAGGAGAAGGTCGGTCCCGGTGGTGCTCATTGCGAATCCGTTCGATGTTCCACTTGGCGGATGATTGTCCTCGTGTCCAAGCGGCCGCGGGTGATTGTCCTGTTGTCCAACCTCTGTTGGTCCAACTCTAGGCCAGCGCCGCCAAGCGAACCAGCGCCTCGTCGACGTCTCCCTCCTGCGCCACCAGGGGCGGCAAGAAGCGGATCGTGCCGGGGCCGGTCGCGTTGAGCACCAGGCGCTGCTCGAGGAGCGCGCGGCGCGCCAGCTCGGGCGCAGATAGGCCGGGCGTGACATCGATCGCAAGCATCAGCCCCCGACCCCGGACCGATGCCGCATAGGGGAGCGACTCGAGCCCGGCGACGAACCGCTCCCCGAGCATCCTCACGCGCGCGAGCAGCTCGGGGTCCGAGCAGATCTCGAGCGCGACAAGCGCCGCCGAGGCGACAACGGGGCCGCCGGCGAACGTCGAGCCGTGGTCGCCGGGCTGAAACACGTCGGCGAGCCGCTCCCCGGTCACCAGCGCGCCGATCGGCAGGCCGCCGCCGAGAGCCTTGGCGCTCGTCATGGCGTCGGGTGTCACGCCGATCTGCTCGTAGGCCCACAGCGTCCCCGTGCGGCCCATCCCGCACTGGATCTCGTCGAACACGAGCGCGGCGCCGACGCGGTCGCACGCCTCGCGCGCGGCGTGGAGGAGCTCCTCGGAGAGGACGTTGATCCCCGTCTCGCCCTGGATCGGCTCGAGGAACACCGCCGCGGTGCGTTCGGTCACCGCCGCCGCGAGCGCCGCCGGGTCCTTGGGGACGACCACGAACCCGGGCACGAGGGGCGCGAACGGCGCCTGCTTGGACTCCTGCGGGGTGGCGGACAGGGCGCCGTAGGTGCGGCCGTGGAAGGCGTCCTGGACGACCACCACATCTCCCCCCGGTCGCGCCCGGCGCACGAGCTTGATCGCCGCCTCGTTGGCCTCGGTTCCCGAGTTGCAGAGGAAGACCTTGCCGCCGAGCGAGCTCTCGGCCAGGCGCGCTGAGAGCCGCAGGGCCGGCTCGGTGTAGTAGAGGTTGGTCGCGTGCAGTAGCCGCCGCGCCTGCTCGCACACCGCCGCGACGACGCGGGGATGGCAGTGGCCGACGTTGAGCACGGAGATCCCGGCGAGGAAGTCGAGGTACTCGTTGCCCTCCGCGTCCCACAGCCGGCAGCCCGACCCGCGGACGAACTCGACCGGGTTGCGTGCGTAGGTGGGGATGGCATGGGCGCGCTCGAGCGCCTGGAGCTCGGCGAGCGACACGGTTATGCCTCGAGGCCGATCCTCGTGCCCTGCCCGGCGTCGGTGAAGAGCTCGAGCAGCAGCGAATGGGGTACGCGCCCGTCGACGATGTGGGCGTAGGAGACGCCGCCGTGGATCGCCTCCAGGCAGGCGGCGAGCTTAGGTCGCATCCCGCCGCCGACGGTTCCGAGCGCCGCCTCGACCTCGGTCGTCGTGGTCTCGGAGACGACGCTCGCCGGGTCGGCGGGGTCGCGCAACCACCCGGCCACATCGGTGAGGAAGACGATCTTGTAGGCGCGGAGCGCGCTCGCCACGGCACCGGCGGCCTCGTCGGCGTTGATGTTGTAGGAGTGACCGTCGCGGTCGGCGCCGACACTCGCAATCACCGGGACGTAGTCCTGGGCGACGTGGTTGAGGACGTCGACATCGACGCGTTCGATCCGACCCACGAAGCCGATGTCCTGGCCGCTCGGGGACGGCTGGCGCGCAGCACGGAAGAGCAGGCCGTCGTCGCCGCAGAGCCCGACCGCAGGCTGTCCGTGGCGGTTGATGAGCAGGACGATGTCCTTGTTTACCTTGCCCACGAGCACCATCTTGGCGACCTCGACGGTGGCCGCGTCGGAGACACGGAGGCCCTCGACGAACTCGACGGGGAGGTGCAGGCGCTCCATGAACTTGGTGATCTCCGGACCGCCGCCGTGGACGATGACCGGATTCATGCCCACGTACTTGAGAAGCACGACGTCGCGCGCGAACTCCTCCTTGAGCGCCGCGTCGGTCATGGCGGCACCGCCGTACTTGATCACCACCGTCTTGCCGTGGAACTCGCGGATGTAGGGCAGCGCCTCGAGGAGGGTGGCTACATCACGCACGCTGATGCCTCCAGCCCCGCGACGTTCGCCGCCAGGCGCGATGTTCGCCCTCTGGGCGAACTCGCAATGCCGGCGCAGCCGGCACGAACTCGCACCGACGAAGTCGGCTCTCTCATGTCGTGTACTCGGCGTTGATCGTCACGTATTCGTGACCACAAGTTGCGACTTGGGTCATGTCGTGTACTCGGCGTTGATCGTCACGTATTCGTGACCCAGGTCGGAGAAGAAGACCTCGGTCTCGGCGCCAGACCCGGGGATGCCGACCTCGTACTCGACCTCATCGCGCTTGACGGCCTGCTCGAGGGCACCGTGGTCGAAGGCGACGACGCCGCCGCCGGCGCACACGGGGACGCCTTCGATGGCGATGTCGACGGGCAGGGGAGCGGCCCCCGGTAGCGCCATCCCGACCGCCTGGGCGATGCGCCCCCAGTTCGGGTCCCCGCCGTAGAGCGCCGTCTTGACCAGGGGCGAATTGGACACGGCGCGGGCGGCGGCGGCGACCGCGTCGACGTTGCCTCCGCGCACGACCACGCGCCCGACGCGCCGCGCCCCCTCGCCGTCGCACACGACGAGGAGCGCGAGCTGGCGCAGCACGGCGTCGAGCGCCTCCCCGAAGTGGAGCTCGTCCTCGGTCTCGGGCTCGACACGAACGCCCGAGGCGCCGCTCGCCTGCAGGATCACCGTGTCGTTGGTCGAGAGCTGACCGTCGACGCTGATCCGCTCGAACGAGCGCTTGACGGTGACGCCGAGCAGGAGGTCGCACGTCTCGGGGGACATCGCCGCGTCGGTCTGCACGAAGCACAGCAGCGTGGCAAAGCCCGGCGAGATCATGCCCGCGCCCTTGGCCTGGGCGCTGATCGTCACGGCGCCGCCGCGGAGCGTCACCGCCACCGACGCGCGCTTCTCGAAGGCGTCGGTGGTCTGGATCGCGGCCGCGAAGTCGAGGTCCCCGTCCGCGCGCAGCGAGCGCGCGACCGCGGCGATCCCGCGCACCACGGCGTCCATGGGCATGGTTTCCCCGATCACCCCGGTAGAGGCGACGGCAACGGTGTCCTCGCCCACGCCGGCAGCCATCGCCCCTGCGCCCTGCATCTTCGCGGCGTCGTCGAGCCCGCGCCGGCCGGTGGCGGCGTTGGCGTTACCCGAGTTGACCACGACGGCGCGCAGCCCCGCCAGCCGGGAGCGCTCCATGGTCAGGAGGACGGGCGCCGCGAGAACACCCGAGCGCGTGAAGCGCGCGGCGCTCGTGACGCCCGGCTCGTCGCACACCATCAGCCCCACATCAGGCGCCCCGCTCGCCTTGATCCCCGCCGCGAAGCCGGCGGCGCGGAAGCCGGCGGGCAGGCCGCCGTCGAGCTCGGATACACGGTCGGGGCGCTCCACCCAGCGCGAGGAGAAGAACTCGCTGCTCACGCTCACGAGATCCCCTCGCCCTCGGGGAGGCCGAACATCAGGTTGAGGTTCTGGACCGCCTGCGAGGCGGCCCCCTTCCACAGGTTGTCGATCACGCCGAAGACAATGACCCGGCCCGTGCGCTCGTCGCGGTGAACCGAGATGCGGCAGAAGTTCGTCTCGCGCACGTCGCGCACCCCGGGGGGTCCGGCGGCCAGCTCGACGAAGGGCTCGGCGTCGTAGGCGTCGTGGTAGAGCGCTTCGAGCTCGGCCGCGTCGAGGTCCCTGGTCACGGTCACGTAGCAGGAGACGAGCTCGCCCTGGTCGAGGGGGAGCAGATGCGGGGTGAAGGTGATTTTGATGTCCGCGCCGAGCGCCGCCAGCTCCTGCTCGATCTCCGGGGTGTGGCGATGGCGCGGCACCCCGTAGGCGTTCACGTTCTCATCCACGGTGACGAAATGCGTCTTCTCGGTCGCCGCCCGGCCCGCGCCCGACACGCCCGACTTGGCATCGATGACGACGTCTTGTATGACCCGAGCGCGGGCCAGGGGCGCGAGGGCGAGCAAGGTCGCTGTCGGGTAGCAGCCGGGATTGGCGACAAGGTCCGCCCCCGGCAGAGCATGGCGATAGATCTCCGGCAAGCCGTAGACGGCGTCGGCGAGCAGCTCGGGGGCGAGGTGCCCGCGGTACCACTCGCCGTACACGGCGGGATCGCGCAGGCGGAAGTCGGCGCTCAGGTCGACGACCCGCACCGCGCGCTCGACCAGGGCCGAGACCACCGGCGCCGCGGCGCCGTGCGGGTAGGCGACGACGGCGGCGTCGACCTCGGCATGGCGATCGAGGTCGAGCTCCTCGAGCACGAGCGGTACGCGGTAATGGGGGTAGAGGTCGTCGAGCCGGCGCCCGACATCCGAGCGCGCGGTGACCGCGGCGAGCTCGAAGCTCGGGTGCGCGTAGAGGAGCCGCGCCGCCAGCGCGCCGCCAAACCCCGCCGCGCCGAGCACCGAGACCCTAGGCGGCACGGATGCTCCCGCCCAGCTCGCTCTCGAGCGCGCGCGAGATCGCGTCGCGGCGCTCGGCTACGTCCTCGTCGGTCAGCGTCCGGTCCGGCCCGCGGAACGTCAATCTGAGCGCCAGCGAGACCTTGCCGGCGCCGACGCGCTCGGGGTCGCGGTAGACGTCGAACAGCTCGGCACCCGCGAGCAGCGGTCCACCGCCGCGGCGGACGACGGCGAGCACCTCGGCGGCGGGAACGTCGTCAGGCACGATGACCGCGAGGTCCTCGCGCACCTCAGGGAAGGTAGTGACGTCGTGGAACATGGGAACCCCGGCGGCGATCGCCGCGGCGGCCACGGCGTCGAGGTCGAGCTCGAAGCCGGCGATGATCTCGTTCACGTCCCACTCGGCCGCGACGAGGGGATGGATCTCGCCGACCCAGCCGACGCGGGCTCCCTCGACGAGGACGGCGGCGCTCCGGCCCGGATGGAGGAAGGGCTCGCCCGCCACCTCCACGGTGAAGGGCACGCGGAGCGTCTGTAGCAGCGCCGTCAGCGCCCCTTTGGCGCTGTAGAAGTCGGCCGGTCGCGGGTTGGCGTCACGCCACGTGGCGGGGCGGACGGCGCCGGTTATCAAGGTGCCGAGGTGCTGGGGCTCGCGCGGGAGGGGCTCGCCGGCGTCGGCTGCGAGGGGGAGTTCGGCGCCAGCCGAACTGCCAATGGAATCGGCACGGACGCCGATTCCACATCGGCCGCCAGCCGATTCCACGTACACCGCGCCCGCCTCGAAAATCCGTACCGCCACGCAGCCCCGCGCCCGGTTGTACCCGACCGCATCGAGCAGCGACCCGAGCAGTGTGGTCCGCAGCCGCGACTGGTCGGCCGACATCGGGTTTTCTAATTCGACCGCCTTGCGGCGGTCGTCGTTTTCCGGCAGCCGGAGGCGATCGGCGAGGTCGGGGGCGACGAAGCTCCAGCCGACGATCTCGTGCACGCCCTGAGCGGTGAGGGCGTCGGCGGCGCGGCGACGGATCCGCTGGCGCGGGGTGAGCCGGCCGGCGGCGCCGTGGCGCGAGGGCAGGGTGCTGGGCAGCTTGTCGAGCCCGTCGATCCGCGCGACCTCCTCGATCAGGTCGGCCTCGCGGGTGACGTCGCCGCGGCGGAAGTAGGGCACGGTGACGTCGAGCCCGTCGTCGGCGACGGCGTTGACGCCGAACTCGAGCGCGCGGAGGATCTCGCCCGAGCGCTCGCGCGGGATGGGAGCGCCGAGGAGGCCGCTCACCCGCGCGTCGCGCAGACGGATGGTGATCGGCGGCGGCCCCGGGCCGCCGACGTCGATCGTCCCCGGTCTAGCGGTGGCGCCCGTGAGCTCGATCATCAATTGCGTCGCCACCGCCTGCCCGTCCATCGCCTGCTCGGGCTGGAGCTGCTTCTCGAAGCGCGAGGAGGCTTCGCTGCGCAGGCCGAGCGCGAGCGAGGTGCGATGGATGTTCGGCCCGTTCCAGTTCGCCGCCTCCATGAGCACCCGGGTGGTGTGCGCCGAGACTTCGGAGCGGGCGCCGCCCATCACGCCGGCGATCGAGGTCGGGCCCTCGGCGTCGTCGATCACCACCATCTCATCATCGAGCGTTCGGGTCTGGCCGTCGAGGGTCGCGACGGGTTCCCCGGGCCGGGCGCGCCGGACGGTCAGACGCTGCCCGGCGACCCGATCGAGGTCGAACGCGTGCAATGGCTGGCCGGTGAGGAGCATCACGTAGTTGGTGATGTCGACGACGTTCGAGATCGGACGCTGGCCGGCCGCCATCAGCCTCGCCTTGAGCCATGGCGGCGAGGGCCCAATGGTGACGTTGTCGAACACGCGGGCGGTGAAGCGGGGGCACAGATCGGGGCACAGGACCTCGACGCTCGCGCCGGTTACAGGCCCGGCGGTCCCGGGGTCCTGCGCCCAGGGCGGCGGCGCCAGCGGCGCGCCCGTGGCGGCGTGGGCCTCGCGGGCGACGCCGTAGATGGCCAGGGAGTCGGGCCGGTTCGGCGTGATCTCTTGCTTGATTTTTTATTTGGCGAGGGGAAGGACGTAGG
>JALYZL010000633.1 GCA_030948875.1 Actinomycetota bacterium | reverse complement strand
AGCGGCGCTCGGGCGAAGGGAGGATGGCGACGCCGTGGCGCCCGAGCCTCGTCGGCATCGCGCAGTCGAACGTGTCAATTCCGAGCTCGACGCAGGCGACCACGTCATCGACGTCGCCGATCCCCAGCAGGTGGCGGGGGCGCTCGGGCGCCTCGCGCTCGAGCTCCTGCGTGCTCCACGCCGCGACCTCGTACATCTGCGCCTTCTCCTGCCCGAGCGAGCCACCGACGGCGACGCCGTCGCACGCGCTGGCCGCGACGGCGGCGGCCGATTCGCGTCTCAGATCCTCGTACACGCCGCCCTGGACGATCCCGTACACCACCTGGTCGGCGGGCCCGTGATCGGAGTGCCAGCGCAGGCAGCGGTCGAGCCAGCGATGGGTCCGCTCGGTGGAGCGCGCCGTGTAGTCGCGAGAGACGTTGAACGGGGTGCACTCGTCGAACACGAGAGCGATATCGGAGTGCAGCGCGGCCTGCACCTCCATCGAGGTCTCGGGCCCCAGGAAGCGCTCACGGCCGTCGAGATAGGACCGAAAGCGCACACCGTCCTCCGTGATGTCCAGGATCGCCCCCGTGCGCTTCCCCTGCGCCCGGCGTCGCTTGATCTCGTCCGCCACCGTCCCGTGCCCCATCGAGAAGACCTGAAATCCCCCCGAGTCCGTGATCACCGGCCGCTCCCAGCGCATGAACGGCCCGATGCCGCCGAACTCGGAGACGAGCTCGGGTCCCGGCGCGAGCATGAGATGAAACGTGTTGGCGAAGACCATCTCGAAGCCCAGGGCCTCTAGGTCCCGAGGCTCGAGGGCTTTTACGGCGCCTTTGGTGGCGAGGGGGACGAAACAGGGGGTCTGGACTTCGCCTGTGCGGAGCTCGAGCACTCCTGCTCTCGCCTGCGCGCCATCTCTCGCTAGGACCCGGAACAAGCGCGGGACCCTATCTGGCGAGCTTGGGAGGCTGTGGCACCTCAGCCCCGGGAGACGTCGCGCGGCTGGGGCCCTCGCTCCGAGGGCCCCAGCCCCCCGCAGCCTAGGCCGCTTGCTCCGTGCCCTCGATGGCAGCCGGGGCCTCAGCCTCGGCACCGCCACCTACGGAGATGGAGACGCGGCGCGGCTTCTTCTCCTGTGGCTTGGGGATCCTTACTTCGAGGACGCCCTTGTCGAAGCTTGCCTTGATCCCAGCCGGGTCGACCCCTTCGGGGAGCGTCAGCGTGCGCGTGAAGGTTCCGGTCGAGCGCTCTACTCGGTAGTAGCCCTCCTTGTGCTCCTCGTGCTCGGCCTTGCGCTCGCCGGAGATGGTGAGCACGCGGTCCTCGAGCTCGATGTTGACGTCGCCTTCGGAGACGCCGGGCAGATCGGCGCGCAGGACGAACTCTGCCTCAGTCTCGACGAGGTCCATGGCCGGAATCCAGCGGCGCAGCGTGGATCCGCCGTTGGCGGGCGTCGGTGAATCGAAATACGTGTTGAAGAGCCGGTTCATCTCGCTCTGAATCGTGTTCAGCTCACGGACCGGTTCCCAGCGGATAAGTGCCATTTGAAACCCCCTTTATAGTGAATGGTTATTGTCTGCCACACAGTATGAAATCTCAGTGGCTTCATGTCAAGTTTAGTCGCCGGGGAGCAGGCTGAACATCACTGTGTCTCGCCGCTGGTCCTTGAACGGCATATGGGAGCGCAGCGTGCCCTCGCGCACGAAGCCGCAGCGTGACGCGACACGCTGGGAGGCCTCGTTGTCCGGCCCACAGGTCAGCTCAAGTCGCAACACGCCCAGTGCCGCGAAGGCGTGCTCGGCCATGAGGAGCGTGGCCCGGGTGGCGATGCCGCAGCCGCGCCACGTGGGGGCGAGCCAGTAGCCGACGCCGGCGCGCCGCTGGTCAAGGTCAACGCCGTACAACGACCCGCCTCCGAAGACGACGGCTGGGTCGTGGGGCGCGGCGAACGCGAAGTGCAGCTCTTCGCCACGGTTCCGAGCCCCGTCCTGATGAGCAAAGAAGTTGCGAGCGTCGGCCTCCGTGTACTCCCTGGCGTGCGGCCATGAAAACCGCTGCACGCTGGAGTCAGCGAACGCCATGACCTTCTCGGGCACGTCATCGGCAGCCCACGGCCGGAGAAGCACGACCGCGTCAGCCAGCGGTGGGTCCGGGAACTGAAGCTCGGCCATCCGGTGACCTTAGTACTCCTCTTCGTAAATAAGGCGACGTATGAGCGTCCGGATCTGGCCGTAGCGTGCGCGGCATCCATGTCCTCTTGCCGCCGACGGGATCGTCCCGTTCGACGCGGCGGTCGAGCAGCTCATGAGCGTTGAGCCCCTGCCGCTCCG
>JALYZL010000390.1 GCA_030948875.1 Actinomycetota bacterium | reverse complement strand
ACCGTCTGGCTACTTCGCGCGCATCGTCAGCGGCAGCTCGACGAGCGAGAGGTGTGGAGCGATGACTACGACGACCAGGACCTCGTAGTCGCGAAGGAGAATGGCACGTCGATCCACCCTCACTCGTTCAGTCAGACGTTCGTGCGGCTCATCAAGCTAGCCGGGATTCGGACGATCCGACTGCACGACCTGAGACTGTCAAGGGCCAGCAAGAATCCCCACTGGTGGCCAGATAATTCCCCACGTGCTGCTGGGTGGCTGATTGGTCTGGTTGGCCTGGCGCTGGGAGCTTGGATACGCGCGCGTGGGGTGAGGAGCCCCGGAGGGGCGACGATCCCCTCGCGCGCGTGCGCGTCGTTGGATGCCCCGCGAGGCGGATGGGGCTCGCTGGGCTGGTTTTCCGTGGCGGGCGCGAGGATCGGCGCGCTGTGCGGCGTTCTGCGGCCCTGCGCGGGGTTGGCGTGACCAGTCCGTTGGCGGTTTTCGGACGGTTCATGCGGGTGTGATGACTTGACGGGCTTCGCGCAGACGGAAGCTCTCGCCATCTAGAGCGATCACGTGGCAGTGATGCAGGAAGCGATCAAGGATCGCGGTGGCAGTCGCGGCGTCGGGCAGGAATTGGGTCCAGCGTTCGAACTCGACGTTGGTCGTGATCGCGACCGAGCGCTGTTCGTAGGCGGCGGCGATAAACCGGAACAGGTGGTCGGCGGCGACGCGGTCCAGGGCGGTGAAGCCAAGGTCGTCGATCACGATGAAGTCGTGGCGCAGGAGCCGTTCGATCAACTTCCCGACGGTGTTGTCGGCCAGGCCGCGGTAGAGCGCTTCGATCAGCTGGTCGGCTTGAAAGAAACGGACTTTGCGCCCGGCGGTGATCGCGGCGCGGCCGAGCGCTTGAGCGAGATGGCTCTTGCCGACACCGGCGGGCCCAGCGAGGCAGAGGTTGTCGTTGCGATCGAGCCACTCGAGCGAGGCGAGGAACTCAAACGTCGCGCGCGGCAGCGAGGAGGCCTTGATATCGAACCCGTCGAGCGTCTTGGGTGCGGGAAATCCAGCGGCCTTCAGCCGAGCGCGCTGATTAGACGCTTCGCGGGAGGCGATCTCCTCACGGACCAGGGTGGCGAGCAGTTCGTGCGGCGCCCAGCGCTGCGTCTTGGCGGTCTGCAACAGCTCGGGCGCGAGCTCGCGCATCCCACGCAGCCGCAGCCGACGCAGCCCGGCCTCGAGCTCGGGATCCAGCCCGGCGCTCATGCCCGCCTCTGGCGGTACTCGCTCAGCGAGCGGACCGGCACCTTCGGCAGCCCCTCAAGGCTCAGCGGCTCGGCGTCGGCGACGGCGGCGGGTGGTGCGGCCCTGAGCCTGTCCGCGATCGAGGCGAGGTCGCCGTGCGCGAAGCGGCCGAACGTCGTTGCCCGGGCAAGCGCCGCGCGGGTCTGGTCCTCACCCCGCGTGCGCGCGAGTGAGAGCGCTTCATCCAGGCGCTCGTGCAGGCGGGCGGTGCCGGCCGCCGCGGCCGCCCGCAGATAGTCCTCTGCCTCGGCGCCCAGCGCCAAAAACGCGTGCTCAGACGGGGTGCGCGGGCGCAGCGCGCGGACGCCGGTGGGTGGCGGCGTCGGATAGTGCGAATCGGTGATCGACGCCTCGCCGGGCGCGAGCAGCGCATGCTGGGCGACCGGCACGCCGGCGTGAATGATCACGACGTCGCGGTCAGTGGCGGACACCTGCACCGTCTGGCCGACAAGCCGGTGCGGGACCGAGTAGCGCGCCGAACAGAACCGGACCGTCGCGAGCCGGTCGACCTTGCGATCCTCGCCGCACGCGATCGCCGGACGCAACGCGGGCAACACGCGAAACAACGGCCGCTCAACCTCGAGACGCTCGACCGGTCGCGCGCGGGTCTCGTAGTGGACTTCGGCGTTGACCTCCTGACACCACGCGATGCCTGCCTGGTTGGCCTCGTCTAACGAGCCGAACCCCTCATATGGGATCAGGTCAGACTTCGTGAACCGGACGACCGCCTCGATCTTGCCCTTGGACTCCGGGTCTTGGCGCTCGGTCGTGCGCGGCGAGAAGCGATAGTGCGCCGCCAACCGCACCAGGTCAGGGTTCAGCACCGCGACACCCGCCAGATGGCCGGTCGCGACCGTCTTGGGGTTGTCAAACAGCACCCGGGCCGGCACACCGCCGGCCTGCTCAAAGCTATGCGCCAAGCCGACAGCCAGCGCGCCGAAGCGCTCCGAGCAGGAGAAACTCACCGTCCGATAGCGCGACCAGCCAAGCACCGAGGAAAAGAACGACAGCTTCCGCGGACCCGCCGCCGTCAGGACCGTCCCCGCCGCACCCCAATCACACAGCATCCACTCCCCGGGCTCAGACACCCACGGCCGATATACCCGGCCCTCGAGCGCCTGCTTGGCCCGCCACGCCGCCTTCGCCGCCGCGACCGCGCGACGCAGCGAGCGCTCCGAGCCCTCATACCCCGCCGCTCGCACCAGCCGCATCAGACGCCGCGCGGTGACCCGCCCGCCGGTCTGCTCGACCCGCTCAGCGACCAGCGCCGCGAACTCGTCAGTCACCCGCGAGCGCGCAAGCGCCGGCGCGAACTGCCCCGCCTCGCCGGCCGCCTCGACATACCGCTTGACCGTCTTGTGATCGCAGCCCAGCAGCGCCCCGACGGCGCGATAGCTGCCCAGCTCCTCATACAAGGCGATGAGCTCCACCTGGGTCCTTCCGCTCTTCATGGCCGTCCTCCCGACGATCGACGCTAAAACAGCGCCGCACCATCACCAGCGGGCCGGACGGGTGGGGAATTAAGTGGCCACCAGTGGGGAGTTTCTCGTGGCCGCGGTCAAGAGCGTCTTGCGCGGTCGACCGTTCAACGCCGCCGCGACCGCCGCGAGCTCCTCGGCGCTGTGGCGCGAGGAAGGCCTGCGGGTCCCGCAGCGGCGCCGCAAGCGTCAGCGGCTCGGGATCTCAACCGTGGCGGCTGACCGGCTGCGGGCCGACGCACCTGATCA
>JALYZL010000319.1 GCA_030948875.1 Actinomycetota bacterium | reverse complement strand
ACCGGGGGCTCCTGCTCCACTCGCTCACGGTAGCCACGAGTGACGAGGGCGTTGACACCCGAGAAACCAAGACTCGCTCCGATCACGAACAGAAAAATGTGGAAGACGCTGGCGTTGTGCGCCGTGCGGTCAAGGATCGCAAACGACGCGGTAGCGGAGATCGAGTAGCCGAAGGCGAGTGCGTTGTTGCGCGCGGCCATGCCGAGTCCGCGCCTGTAGTGCTCCAGGAAGCCTTGGATTACAGACTCCCCTCTGCAACTGTTAGAGGTGCGGGACAGCGCATGCGCTCGCGATCGCTGTGCCACAGACCAGGTGGGAGCACATGCCCAGCCTTACCGGTCCTGATGGGTGCTCCGATACCGGCGAAGACGAGCTTGATCAGTGCATCGCATTGATCAGGAGCTCGCTGCGGTCCTCCCGGACATGGCGGTGAGAGACGCCGCGGATGATGCACGTGGCGACCTCGGGCCGGGTGGTGCTCGGGCCGGTGCCGCGAGCCTTCGTGACTGCGGTCTCGCAGAGGGCATCGCTTCGGTGCCGCTGACACCGGCGGCGAGACCGGTTCCCCACAGCGTTCGGGGGCGTGGGTGTAGTCGGGTTCATGCCAGCCTGCGGTGGGGTCGATGCCGAGCTGCCTGAGGATACTCAGCCAGTCACGCTCCCCCACCGCGAGCTCGCCATCCCAGCGCCCGATCGGCTCGTCACAAGCCGGCAGCTGTGGGGGCGTTCTCGGCGAACTTACTTTCACCAGGCTCGGAGACTCTGCTCGCGCTGGAGCTCAGACACCGTCGCGCCGCAAGCAGGACTCATCTGCGGCGGAGGGATCGAGTCGAGATCCGCGCCGAAGGGCGCCGGGTGTCCGCAACGGGATCCTCGGGTGCGACGCAACGTTGAAGGGTCCGCCCTCCCAAAGGAGCCCCCGCCTGAGGCGCTCGCGGCGACGCTTCACGCGGCCCGGCGAGGGCGTCCGGTCGGCGGGGCTTTCCGCGACGACATGGCCTCAGCGCAACGCCTCTGACCCACAAGCTCCTCGAACGGCACTGCGTGTAAGCTCCTCGAACTGATCGACGATCAGGAGCTCGCTGTCGTCGTCTCCGAGATCGAGCGGCGGCTCGGCGCCCGGGGTGATCAAGTAAGCGCCGCGCGGCGACGCGAGCTCGTGGGCCTCCACCGCGGCGAGGACACCCGCTCGCAGGAGCGAGGATTTGCCGCTTCCAGACGCTCCGACCACGGCCAGCAGTCGGCCTCGCGCGATCCGTGCCAGCACGTCGGCGACCACCTCCTCGCGGCCGAAGAAGAGGTGGCGATCTCGCGACCGGAAGGCGAGCAGGCCGCGATACGGGCATTCAGCGGCCGCCGGCGTCGTCGTGAGACCGGGACCTGTGAGGGCCTTGATCGGCTCCGGCCGGTGGATGCCCTTGAGGATGTACGGCCCAAGGTCGACGATCGTGTACCCGGCGGGAAGGTCGGCGCTCGCGAGCCGCGCGGTTGCCTCGGAGGAGGATCTCGCCACCGCCCACTTGGCCTCGCACTCGAGCGGCGAGGTTCACCGTCGTGCCGTACTACACGCCGCCGCGTTTTTGGGGGCTCGCCGGTGTTCAGCCCGAAGCGAGCCCGAATCGGGGCGCCCTCGGGCCACGGCTCGTCGGCGAGCGCGCGCGCCGCGTCGATCGCCGCCCTTACCGCCAGACTGGCCGACTCGAACACTGAGGCCGTGGAATCACCTTCGCCCATTGACTTCACGAACCGGCCGCCGTGCGCTTCCACGACGCCGGGGATGAGCTCGTCGTGGCGGACGAGCGACTCGGCCATCGCCGCCGGGTTGGTCTCCCACAGCCTGGTGGAGCCCTCGATATCGGACATGCAGAACGTCATCACCCCCGTCGGGAGGGTCGCGGCCCAGCCCGAACGCAATCGCTCGACCAGGTCGCCCGGCGTGGCCGGCCGGCGAGCGGGATCGGCGGCCAGCCCGGCTCGCACCGCCGCCACCAGCCGCGCGGCGCGCCCTCGAGTCCCTGCCACTCACGCACCACATTCCCGTGCGGCGCCCCCGGTGAGCAGGGCATAGGCGGTCGCCGCGATCGCGTATGTCGCTCCGGTATCGGCGCGCGAACTATCGGTACGTGTCGAGAGGCTGAGCTTTATCGGTCAGCTTCTCCTGAAGACGTTGCACCGATCGGCGCAGTAGACGGGACACGCGGATCTGCGAGATGCCGATCCGCCTGGCGATCTCGGTTTGGGTGAGGTCCTCCGCAAAGACTGCCAGCGACAGTGACCGGGCGGGCCGGTGCGCTGCTGCCCTTCGTCCAGAGCGGCCGTCTGGTCGACTGGCGCGGTGGCTGCCGATTAGGGGTGCCGTTGAGGAACGTGGCACCGGCCGCCAAGTAGCGCGCGCGCAACAGCGCTCACGGGCGGATGCCGGACCTCAGTGACGCTACAGCCCCGGTGCATGCCGAAACGGAGTGACGCTCAACACGAGCTCGAGCATCGCTTGGTGGACGGGATGCGACGCGTTGCGGGTGAAGCGCCGCAGGATCGTCTCGGTGGACGCGGTGCCGATCCTGATCGCCGTGGCGTATCTAATCATCTGGTCGTAGTTCTGCTCGATCAGGTCCCAGCGGATCGGGCGCGTCATCGCGGGCTTCAGGCCCGGATAGGCGTTCGGGGTCGCCGCGGTCGGGGCGAGCTCGAAGGCAACTACGTCGACTCGCACGGCCAATCCGAGATCGGGATCGCGATCACCCGCTTGCTCGGCTTCGATCTGCTCCTGCAGATCAAGCAGATCAATCCCCAAACAACACTCGGCCGGGAGTGTGGACGGAGTCGGGGAGTGCTCAGTGCGCGTCGGCGCCGCCGCGTCCGGGTGGCGACCGGCGAGGGGGAGGGGCGTCCTGGCCTCCTGCCTTGTCCCTCGTGTCACGCCTGAGCTTGGGGCCGGTAGCGCGGGGGCTGTAGTCTGGTGGTGGAGGGCTTCATGTGATGTCGGCCCAGATGGGGCGGGCAGCACGATTTGACTTCCGAGGTTCTGTCAACCCCGGAGGTCGCGATGTCCCAGCCGGACCCTGTCGAAGAGTCGACCGCGGAGCGCGGGGAGGCGATCCCGTTCCCTTTCGTTCTGTTCGAGCTGGGCTCAAGCGGCTTGACGGCGGTCCTTGGATCCCTTTTGCGGAGTGTCCTGGGGCGGCTGTGCGGCGGCCCCGTGTACTCGTGGCAAGGTTCCGCTAAGGGCGCGTGTGGAGCGGTGAGCAGGTGAGCGGCACTGGGGGTCTTGGGCGTTTTCGTGAGCTGGGTGACGAAGAGTTGATTCGCTTGGCGGACGAGCGCGATCCGGGAGCGTTTGAGGTTCTCTACGAGCGTCATCACGTGGTGGCGTTCTCATTTGCGGCTCGTATCGTTGGGTCGAGCGATCAGGCGCAGGGTGTCGTTGAGGCGGCGTTCTTGGACGTGTGGCGCGACGCCGGGCGATATGACTCGACCCGAGGTTCGGTGCGTAGCTGGTTGATGGGCATGGTGCGCGATCGGGCTATTGACGCGATCCGTGAGCTCTCCGCCCGCCAGCCGCTGCAGGCAGAGGAGGCGGGGCCCGCGGATCGGCCTGGCGGGAACGAGGAAGCGAGCGCTGATGCGTGTTCGCGTGGTGCGGCACCGGCGCTTCGCGCTGCCTTGGAGAAGCTGCCGGCTGACCAGCGGCGGATCATCGAGCTCGCGTTCTACGGCGGCTGGACGGAGAGCGAGATCGCGGAAATGCTGGGGCAACCGCTCGGCACGGTCAAGAGCGGCGCCCGTCTTGGGCTGCTCACGCTGCGCGACGCGCTGCTCAGCGAGCTAGAGGCGCCGTCATGAGCGACTTTCCGTGCGAGCACAGCGCTGATGCCGCGGGCTGGGTCCTCGGATCCCTCTCCCCTCGAGATGCCGAGCGCTTCGCCGCCCATCTGGAGGGCTGCTCACTTTGTCGCGCCGAGGTCGCAAGGCTCACCGGGTCCTGCGAGCAGCTCATCGAGGCGGTGCCACTGCTAGCCCCACCGCCGGAGTTACGCAAGCGAGTGATGGCTTCCGTGCGCGCTGACGCCGGCATCTCTGGTGCCGACCCGCCGGCAGAGCCGGTGCTGCGCATCAGACGATCCGCCGTGCGCTTTGGTCTGCTGCTCGCGATCCTCGCGACGATGGCGGTAGCGATCGTCGCCGTCGTCGTGTTGACGACAGATCACCCTTCGCAGGGTGGGGTGCGGACCGTGGTCGGCAAGGTGGCGCCCAAGGGTGGACCGGGCGCCCGCGCTGTGGTGCGGATCGGCGCGCACGAGGCGACGCTGGTTCTCACGCGCCTGGCTGCACCGCCCTCCGGCCGGATCTACCAGGCATGGGTCGTCCGGGGCGGCTCAGCGGCGACTCCGACCGGATCGCTGTTCTCGGTTCCGCGCTCCGGCGACACACGGATCGTGTTGCCGCCGCTACGCGACGTCGTACAGGTGATCATCACAGCCGAGCCGCCCCGCGGCAGCCCGACGCCCACCCTACCCCCCGTGGTCCTCGTAAAGCTCGCGCCGTCGAGCGGCGCTCGGTCATGAGGCGAGAATGGGAGCCGGTCCCGGCTCGAACGGAGTCTCTTGACGCTGGGCTAGGACTTGGTCCTGAGGAGAGGGTCGCGGCAATGAAGTGGTGAGATTGTCGGTGGTGGTGCGGTTTTGAGCTGGGTGCTCCAGCGAGCGTGGCTGCCGGAGCACCCGCTTGTGATCGGCTAGTTGCTTGTGTGGCGGTCCGTGGCTTCGAGCACACCTGCGCGGTCCTTGTGCTCGCTCGTAGGAGCTCACCTTGACGGCGGTGTCGGCGGCGCCGGCTGCCACGGCGGTCGTGATTGCGGCGACGTTTTGCTCGTCATACCCTGACCAGGGCTCGTCGCCGGTCAGCTTGGCGATCCTGTCGGTGACGGTCGTGCGGTTCTGATGCTTGGCCTCGTAGGCGCCGATCACCAGCAGCTCGCGCTGGCTGAAGCCGTTGAGCTTGTCGGCGATGCCCTGCGCGGTCTGCGAGTCGTAATCAGCGATCGGCAGGTCCTTCGCGGTCGCTACAGCGCCGGTCACGGCGCCTTGGGCGGCTGCGACTCCGGGGAATCTTGCGGATCTTGTCGGTAATGCCAATATACGGCTCCTTGGTTGATATCGAAGCCCAGCCGATGCTGAGCCTTCGCACTTCACGAGACCTCGGCCCGTGCGGTCACCGAGCGGTTCGCATCGTGGTCGCGGGCGCACCCGTGACGAGTGGCGAAACCGCTGCTGACGATCATCAAGGCGACCGTTAGCGTTGACCTGCTCTAAGTGAAGGCGGGCTATGCGATCAGCCATCAGCATCCGCTCCCAGCGCTCCGCGGGTCCCGCCGGCTCTCCCCGGCGGAACCGCGCGGTCTCGGTTCTATACGCCGCGGCGGCCGCGACGTCGATATCCAAATCCGCCGCCGGTCAGCAGCAGGAACAGAAGGATGATGATTATGACTGTGAGCATGCTCGCCTTCTTTGGGTTTGACTGGGTCTTGCCATCCGCGCGTGCGGTCTACTTCTTGCCGTGGCCGGTGACGGTGTCGGCGACCTTGTCGACGGTGTCCTTGACCTTGGCCTTCGCCTGGTCGGCTCTGCCCTCGTTCTTGAGGCTGCTATCGCCGGTCAGGCTGCCGGCGGCCTCCTTCACACGGCCTTTTCCTTTGTCTACATTCTTGTCAGTCATGGGTTAGATTAGCTCCTTGATCGGGGGGAAATCGGCAGAGAGTGAAGCGGGGCGTCTACCAGCAGCCGGCGTCTACGAACCGGGGGAGCGCTGTGTCTGCTGCGGCAACGAGTTCTGTCTGGGACATCGCGACCTCCGGGGTTGATGGGTTCCTCGGAAGTCAGGCGGCGCTGCCGGACTAATCTGAGCCGACCTCGCATGATGCCCTCCACCTGTGACTCTACTCCCCGCGTTACGCGGGCGGAGATCATTGAGTCAGCGGGGGCACAAGCGTTTCACCCCCGCGGGGCCTGACAAGGCGGTTCAGACGCGCGGCGCGTACGCACTCACCCGGACGGTTCCTGCACGACCGGCCGGCCCTTCAGCGCTGTCGGGCGCGGCATCGATCAACAGACCCGCTGAGAATTGCGGGCGTCCGCGGCTCCGCCGCCCGGTGCTCAAGTCGCCTGTCACCCGGTTGGCCGCGGACGCACTCCTCATAGGCGACGCTCGGCTACTTCTTTTCTGCGGCCAGTTTCAACTCGTCGTCGCCTTCTAGCGCTGAAACTTGCTGGTCGGCCGGGTCGTTTGACTCGAGCTTGTCGGCATCTCCCTTGATGTCGTCCTTGCGGCCTTCCTTGTACCCGTGCAGGGAGGTGTCGGGCGTCGTCGCCTCATCGGCTTTCGTGTTTCCATCGAGATCTGGCATGAAATGGCTCCTTGTGGTTCGTCGCAGCCCGGAGCGGGCCGCGTCAGTGTAACGATTGGTACCTGCAAATCACACCACTCCGAACAGGTCGTGTCTGGGCTGCGCGCGGGCCTCGGCAGTAACGAGCCGACGACCCGTGCCCTGAGCAAGGCGCTCGGCCGCCAACTCCCCTTCCCTGGATCCTTCGATGTGCCGATCCGACCACAAGTCGTTCGAGACCTGGCGATCCTCCGTCGATCTACGGGCGCGATCGTCCAACGAGGCGTTCGAGCGGAACGTCGTCGTGCGAGTCTTGAGCCGGCTTCGCGAACTCAGCGCTAAGCACGCGACCGCTAGATCGTCGTCTCGAATCTCGCGCTTCCGGACGGCGCTCCCGTCCGAAAGAACCGACGTGTGGGACATCTTGACCTTCCGGGTTGTCTGAACCTCCGAAGTCACGTCATGGTGCCCGCCCGGCGGCGGACCCCACGACTGATGCCCTCGCTCAAGTCACGTTAGCGCTTCTGTCAACCTGGCGACAGGCGACAGCGTCAGCCGACGCG
>JALYZL010000304.1 GCA_030948875.1 Actinomycetota bacterium | reverse complement strand
CTCCTCGGCACCGTCCGCCCGGACGCCGAGGGCAACGGGCACCACGATCCCCAGCCTGGGCTCGCTCAGCTCGACGCGCTGGTGGCGTCGGTGCGCCGCGCGGGGGTCGAGGTCGCCGTGCGTCGGACCCGGGCCTCAAGGGGGCTTTCGCGTCCTGCGCCGCCTTGCCGCTGGAGGCGCCGGCGTGACCATCCGGGTGCTACTGGCCGATGACCAGGAGCTCGTGCGCACGGGCTTTCGCATGATCATCGACGCCCGCGAGGATCTGGCGGTGGTCGGCGAGGCGGCGGATGGGCGCGAGGCGGTGGCGGTGGCCGAGCGCACGGCGCCTGACGTCGTGCTCATGGACGTGCGCATGCCCACGCTCGACGGGATCGCGGCAACGCGGCTCCTGGTCGACGCCGGCCACCCCGCGCGGATCATCATGCTCACCACCTCTGACCTCGACGAGCCCGTGTTCGCCGCCGGTGCGAGCGGGTGCGAGCGGGTTCATGCTCAAGGACGTCCGCTCTGCGGAGCTCGTGGATGCGATCCGGGTCGTCGCGCGCGGCGAGGCATTGCTCGCCCCCACCGTCACCCGCCGGCTGCTCGACCGCTTCGTCGACGCACTGCGCGGCCCCGAGGGTCCCCGGCCCGGTCTCGACGAGCTGACCCAGCGCGAGGTCGAGGTGCTGCGCCTGGTGGCCGAGGCCAAGTCGAACAGCGAGATCGCGGCGCGGCTGGTGCTCACCGATGCCACGGTCAAGACCCACGTCTCGGCGATCCTGCGCAAGCTCGACCTCCGCGACCGCGTTCAAGCGGTCGTGTTGCCCTACGACGTCGGGGTCGTGCGCCCGCGTCCCTCCCTCTGAAGTCGGAGCAAAAGACCACTCTTGCGCCCGATGTGCGGGCTCGGTCGGGCACGTAGCTTGAGCGGCATGTTCCATTCACTCACATCGCACGACGGTCCCATGATCGTCGCTGACTGCCTGACAAAGCGCTACGGCGCGACGACCGTGGTGGACGGCCTCTCGTTCGGAGTTTGGCCCGGCCGCGTGGCCGGCTTCCTCGGCCCTAACCTAACGGCACCGGCAAGACACAGACACTCAAGATGATCCTCGGGACTCGTCCACCCGACCGCGGGGCGGGCAACCATCGGTGGTCGGCCGCTCGCCGCGCACGCTCATCCCGCAAGCGCGGTGGGAGCGTGCTCGACGGCGGCGCCTTCAACCCCGGGCACACCGGCCGCCACGCGCTCAGCATCACCGCATTGCTCGCCGAACCGGCGGTGCTCATCGCCGACGAGCCGGCCAACGGCCTCGACCCGGCTGGGATCACCTGGATGCGTGCGCTCCTGCGCGACCTCGCCGAGCGCGGGACTGCCGTTCTCCTCTCGAGCTATCTCCTTTCCGAGGCCGAGCGGCTGATCGACGACGTGATCGTCATCTCGCGCGGACGCCTGGTGGCCCAGGGTTCGCTCGAGCAGCTGCGCGGCGTGGGCGCGGCCGAGCGCGGGCTCGAGGAGCGCTTCCTCGAGCTGACCGCCGATCAAGGAGGCAATCTGCCATGAGCACTCTGATCAGATCAGAGCCGAGCTCGACAAGCTCCGCACGCTCCGCAGCGCGTGGGTCGTCCTCGGCGTGGGCATCCTCCTCAGCGTCGGCATCGCCACCCTCGTGCTCGCCACGAGCAGCCACCTGCACGACGCACCGTCGGTGATCGCAAGCCTGGCGTTCGCCTTCTCCGGCACGTCCGTCGCCATCCTGTGCGCCAGCGCGTTCGCGAGCGAGTATCAGGACCGGTCGATCGCCACCACCTTCACGCTCGTTCCCGCGCGCGGGCGGGTGGTGCTCGCCAAGGGCGCGGCGGGCGCGATCGTCGGCCTCCTCGTCGCCCTGGTCGCGACGGTCGCCTCCTACGCGCTCGCCGCTGAGTGGCTGCACCAGTCAGGGGTCAGCTGGCCGTGGACTGCCGCCGAGGCGACGCAGGCGGTGATCGGGAACCTGGTGCTCGGAGCCTGCTGGCAGGAATCCGGTGTCCAGCTCGCCGACATCTAAGCGCATGACAACCCAAGGAGACACCATGTACATCACACCCACCACCCAAGACCAGCACGAGCGCCTCGCGATCGATCGCTGGCAGCTCGACCCGTCGCTCTCCACGCTTGCCTTCCGCGCACGCACGTTCTGGGGCCTGCAGACCGTCGGTGGCCACTTCGACCAGTTCGCCGGTCACCTCGAGGTCGACGAGCTCGGCCTGCGTTCCATGCGGCTGACGATCGACGCCGACAGCCTCGCCACCGGCAACGGCGCCGCGACAAGCACCTGCGCTCCGCCGACTTCTTCGACTGCAACCGTCGATGCTCGGCTCGGGCGGCCCCGCGCTCGGTGGGGCCCCGGCGCCTCGTTGCCGCTGAGCGCGCCGACGTGTGCGGGCCTCAGCTCCCGGGTAGCCGCACTACATGATCTCCTCAATCTTGGACGTGATCCGGATGGTGCTCGGACTGATCCTCGACATCGTGACGCTGCCCTTCCGGGCTGTGTTCGCGCTGTTGGCGGGCGCCGAGTTCGAGTTCCGGCGCTTCAGCCGAGCCCGTTGAAACTGGCGCCGCCGCGCCGGCGCATCTAGCCGGTCCACCGCCCCGAGCCGGGCGGAGCGGTAGCTTGCGCTCGTGCTTGTCGCCATCATCGCTGACACCCACATCCCGAGGCGGGCGAAGGCGCTACCGTCGAGCTGCCTCGAGCACCTGCGCGCCGCCGACCTCATCGTCCACGCGGGAGACCTCGTATCCATGCCCGTGCTCGAGGAGTTGCGCGGCTACGGCGACGTGGTCGCCGTGCACGGAAACGCCGACGACGCCGCGGTCGAGGAGGCCCTGCCGGAGCGACTCGATCTCGACCTCGCCGGCCGGCGGGTGGCGGTGGTCCACAACGGCGGCGCACGCCTGGGACGTTTGGGTCGCCTGCACCGCAGGTACGCGGACGCCGACGCGGTGGTCTTCGGCCACTCCCACGTGCCGTGCCACGAAACGGACGCGGACGGCTTTCAGATCTTCAATCCGGGCAGCGCGACCGACCGGCGGCGCCAGCCGAAGCACACGATGGGCTTGGCTCGCTGCTGCGCCGATCGGATCGAGTTCACGCTGGTGGCGCTGGACTGATTCCCTTCCAGCTCCTGCGTCCCGCTGCTAGGACGCGTAGGCGGGCTCGTGCAATGGCTGCGCCAGGCGCGGTTTCTAGGCGCGCGCGGCGGCGCGGTTCAACGCCAAGAGCTCCCGGGTAGAAGGGTTTGGTGTCGAGTACGCAAACGGGCGGTCGCTACCGCGACATCAGGCGGCTGGGATTCGGCGGCATGGCAACCGTCACCTTGGCCGAGGACACGAAGCTGGGCCGGCTCGTGGCCCTCAAGCGCGTCCATGCCAGCGCCAGCGGCGACCGGCGGGGACCTGCGAGGCTGCGGCGCGAGGCGCTCGTGGGCGCGTCGCTGAACCATCCCAACCTCGTTTCCGTCTACGACGTGGTCATGGAAGATAACGGCGACCTGACCATCGTCATGCAGTACGTCGCCGGGAACACGCTTCGGGATGTGATCGGCGGCGAAGGCATACGCCCGACTCGAGAGGCCCTGCGCATCCTCGAAGGCGTGGCGTCCGGGCTCGACGCCATCCACGCCCGCGGCATCGTCCATCGCGACGTCAAACCGGCCAATGTCCTGCTCGGGACCGACGGCGCCGTCAAGCTCGCCGATCTCGGGGTCGCCGCCGTGGCCGAGCGCACCCAGATCACCACCGCAGGGGCGGTCGTCGGCACCTTCAGCTACATGGCTCCCGAGCAGCTGGAGGGACGAGCTTCCGACCCGGCGAGTGACATCTACGCCCTGTCGGCGGTGGCCTTCGAGGTGCTCTCGGGCCACAAGGCCCGCCCGGAGCCGAACCCCTTGGCGCTGGCCCACGCCATCTCGACGCAGCCCCCACCTGACCTGCGCGACCAGTGGCCGGAGGCTCCGGCCGAGGCCGCTGCCCTCCTGCAGCGGGGCATGGCCTTCGACCCGGAGCGCCGTCCGCGATCGGCGGGTGAGCTCGTCCGCCGGCTCGGCGCGGCGCTCGAGCCGGAGAGCACGGCGGCGATCGAGGCGGTTCCGCGGCGCGAGCCGGCCGCGTCTCCGGCCCCGCCGCCGCCCGCGTCCCCGCAAGACCACCGGGTCGGAGC
>JALYZL010000622.1 GCA_030948875.1 Actinomycetota bacterium | reverse complement strand
GCGAGCAGCAGCGGGTCGCCATCGCCGCCGCGGCCGCGCGCCGCGCGCCGCTGGTGCTCGCCGATGAGCCCACCGGCGAGCTCGACGCGGCCAACGAGCGCCTCGTGCTCGACGCGCTCAGCCAGCTGCGCGAAGCGTTCGCGAGCACGGTCGTCGTGGTCACGCACTCGGGGCGGGTCGCGCGAGCCGCCAATCGCGTCGTCGAGCTCCGCGACGGGAGAGTGGTGCCGTGAGCAGCGCCACCACCCAGGTCGACCTCGCGGTCTGCCGATCGGTGACCGTGATCCACGGGCACGCCGAGGCGGCGGTGACGGCGCTCCGCGACGTTGACCTCTCGATCGGCGCCACCGAGCGGACCGGGTTGGTGGGACGGTCGGGCTCGGGCAAGACGACGCTGCTTCACGTGCTCGGCGGGCTGGTCACGCCCACCAGCGGCGAGGTGCTGCTCGGTGGATCGCCGTTGTCCTCGCTCGACGCCGCCGCGCGCGGGCGCGCCCGAGCGCGTTCGATCGCCTACGTGTTCCAGGGCGCCAAGCTGCTCCCAACCTTTACGGCCTTCGAGAACGTGGCCTTCGCCGAGCAAATGGGCGATCCCGACACCACGGTCGGCCCCGCCGCGCTCCTCGAGCTCGTCGGCCTCGGCGCGAAGCTCGATGCCCTGCCCGGCGAGCTCTCGGGCGGCGAGGCGCAGCGGGTGGCGACCGCGCGCGCTCTTGCCCAGCAGCCCGATCTGCTCCTGTGCGACGAGCCGACCGGGCAGCTCGACTCCGACACCGGGGCCCGCGTCCTCGACTTGATCGACGCCCTGCAGGCACGGCTCCAGTTCGCGCTCGTGATCGCCACCCATGACCCCGAGGTGGCGGCTCGCGCCGAGCGGATCGTCACCCTTGACGACGGCCGTGTGGTGGCCGACGAGAGGCTCGAATGAGGGCGGCGTCCAAGCTGGCGCTCGCCGGGCTCATCCGCTCGCCCGGACGTACGCTAACCCGGGTGCTCGTGCTCGCGGCGGCGGTCGGGCTGCTGGGCGCGATGCTCCTGTTCATCGGTAGCTCGCTGCGGTCGATGACCGGCGCCGCCATCCGCAGCGTGCCGCTCGACCTGCAAGGCCCCGTGAGCTCGTACGCTGCCGACCAGAACGTCGCCGCCGCGGTCGCCCGCCAGCCCGGCGTGCTCCAAGCGACGCCCGCGGCGACCGCGCCCTTCGCCGGCGTCAGTCACTCCGGGCCCGCCGGGCTCTCCAACGCCGGCAGTGGCTCGTTGCTCGCCGTGCCCCCCGGCTACAGCCAGCACATCAACGTGTTCCGCTACCTCCAGGGGAAGCTCGCGCCGGGTCAGATCGTCCTCGACCAGCAGCTCGCCGCGACGCTGCAAGCTCGGATCGGAGACAGGGTCACGATCACGCCGCGCCCTGGCGCTCACCCGCGCTCCTTCCGCGTCTCCGGCGTTGCCCTGATCACCGCTCCCGACGTCCTCTTCCAGCCCTTGAACCCGCAGCTCGGCCCGGCGCCCGCCCAACCGCCGTCCAACGCCGCGATCCTCCCCCTCGACACCTTCGCCCACACCCTTGGGCCCGAGATGCGTTCGATCGTGCCGGCAACACTTGGCTCTTCGGCGGTTCCCGGAGCGCAGTCGGGGGTGCAGTGGCAGGTCCAGGCCCAGGCGAATCCGTCGCAGCTCGGGCACACGCCGGGACAGGCGTACACCAGCTCGTTGCAGACGGTCAACCGGATCGAGCGGTCCCTTCCCGGACAGGTCCAATTCGTCAACAACCTCTCTGACAAGCTCAACACCGCCGCCGGGGACGCGCTCTACGCCGAGACCCTTTACATCATGCTTGCGCTCCCCGGCGCGCTCGTCGGCCTCGGGCTCGCATACCTCGCCGCCCTCGGGACCGTCGAGCGCGACCGGCGCGAGCTCGCGCTCCTGCGCGCGCGGGGCGCGACCCGCGGTCACCTGCTCTGGCTCGCCGGAACCGAAAGCATCGTCGTCGGCTTGCTCGCCGGGCTCGTCGGCACGGGCGCGGCGCTCGCGGCGGTGCAGCTCTTGATCACCGGCGGGGTGGGCCTGACCCCGGCGCGGGGCCTGATCACCGGCGTGGTGTGCGTCGCGCTGGCCACCGCGGGAGCGATGGCCGCACGCGTCGGCGCCAGCGCGAGCGTCTGGCGCGCGAGCGTGAGCGCGAGCCGTCGCACCGTCCGCCGCGAGGGCAAGCCGCTCTGGCAACGCCTGTACCTCGACCTGTTCGCGCTCGCGCTCAGCGGGCTGATCTACTGGCTGACCGCGAGCACC
>JALYZL010000283.1 GCA_030948875.1 Actinomycetota bacterium | reverse complement strand
GCCATGACTGGTTCGCCAGCAGTATCGCGCTGTGGCAGCCCGAACGCTGACCACGAGCGGGCCGAGTCGCCGGCGGGCGAGAACAGTCGGCTTGATCGACGGATATCACGGTTCCCATCGGCAGCCCACCAGAAGCCACGATCGCGCGATCGACAGCATCGAGGCGCGGCTGCCCTGACTGGTCGCCTCACCCCGGGGGTCAGGTCAGAGCGCTACCGATCTCGTTCCGCCAGTCTCAACGAGCCTGGCGTCGGCCCCTTCTCGTTCGCCCGCACGATCGGACTCACGCGATAGCGCTCACGCGGTTTCCCTCTGGGCGTGTTGCCGATCCGGCCGCCGGTGCCTATGCAACGGCGGATCACCGAGTGCGCCGCGTCGTCCCAGCTGTCCGCGCATAGCAGGGAAGCGACCAGCGTGACGGTCGCGTCTCAGAACTGCTGTAAATACTCGCCGGGTGCTGTCAGAGCGACGGCGTAGGTTCCCTCAAGTCCTGCAAGACCATGAAGGAGGCCTACGCCGTGAGACGCACCGTACCGCCATCGTCGGAGATACAAGCGAGCATCGACAGGTTGCTGGGGAAGGGGATGGTCGATGATCCGCAGAAGATGCTGTCCGAGCTCGCGCGGCTCGGGGCGCGGTTGATCATCCAGCGAGCGGTCGAGGAGGAGTTCGACAGCTGGTTGGGTCGCGCCCGGTATGAGCGCCGGCCCGAACGTCAGCGCGGCTTGAAGAACTACGACTCGGGCATGCGCAACGGGTTCCGGCCCCGGCGCTTGCAGACGGCCGAGGGTGAGTTGCGGATCGAGATCCCGCAGGCCCGGGAGACCGCACAGCCGTTCGTTTCGAAACTGTTCCCGAAGTGGCACTGCAAGCGGCTGCTGAGAACGGACCCTCTGAAGGCGCTGATCATCGGCGGGTTCGTTCGCGGCCTGTCGATGCGCGACGTCGAGTCGCTGTGCGAAGAGGCCGGGCTCGGGAAGACCTCAAAGTCGACGGTATCGAGGGTCTGCGCGGAGCTGCACGAGCGCTTCGAGGCGTTCTGTCGCCGCTCGCTCTATGACGTCAACCTGGTCGTGCTGTTCCTCGATGCGATCTACCTCCCGGTCCGCCCGAGCGGCCCGAAGGAGGGGGTGATCTGCGCCTGGGGGATCACCGAGAACGGCGAGCGGGCGCTCGTTTCCGTGCGGTTGGGGATGCGAGAGACCAAAGAGGACTGGCTCGAGCTCGGCCGCGACCTCACCCGCCGCGGACTCCCGGCGCCACGCCTGGTCGTCGCCGACGGCGCGGCCGGTGTGCCCTCGGCGGTCGAGGAGATCTGGCCGCGAGCGGACCGCCAGCACTGCGCCGTTCACCGCCTGCGCAACCTGCTGGCGAAGCTCCCGAAGTCAGAGCAGGACCGGATCCGTTTCAACTACTGGTCAGCCCTCACCGACGCGACCTCGGTCAAGGACGGCAAGCTCCGCCTCCAGGTCCTCATCAGCGAACTCGAGCATCGCGGCTACGACTCGGCGGCGCGCTGCCTGGCCGACGACCTCGACGCGCTGGTTGTGCACCTGCGCTACCCACTCAGACACCGCGAACGGTGGCGGTCAACCAACCTCCTCGAACGATCGCTCGGTGAGGTTCGACGGCGCACCAAAGTGATGGGCCGGTTCCCCGGCGAGACCAGCTGCCTCACGCTCGTCTGGGCGGTGCTCGACCTGTTCTTCAGCCACGCCAGCAACGGCGCAACGTTCACCGACGTCGACCGCCAACACCTCTACCGAATCAAGTACCAGCAAGCCGACCCCGACACGCTCGACGAGGAGGTCACCGCCGCCTAGACTCAACCACGGGAACCTAGCCCGCGGCGAATTTACAGCAGCAAAGAGACGCAACCCGACGGCGGGCAATACCCGCGTCTGACCGAAGGCAGGTCGCAGTGGGCAGGGCGAAAACGGGAGGCTCAGCCGCCGGGCTGCACCCCGAGCTGTTCGGGCGGGGCGACGCCCGCGATCGTCAGGCCAGAGCGTCGCAGCATCATGTTGGTGGTGTTGTGAGCCGGGCTGGTGCCTTGTGCTCCCATGCGTCCGCGAGTAGCTCCGCCAGGCGTTCACCGGGTGCATCCGGAAGCGAGACCGTGATCGCTGCCAGCCGCTTTCCCCACCACCGCTCCGCGCACCACCGCGGATGCATCTCGACGGCCGTCCGGATACCTGGCTCGTCGACCATCACGTTCATCGTCCGATCGTCCCACAGTGTCGCGAAGATCTTGCCCGCGACGCGGAATGACGGCCGGCCGTGGTGGTCCTGCTCAACCGCCTCCGGTAGCGCGAGTGCGAGC
>JALYZL010000215.1 GCA_030948875.1 Actinomycetota bacterium | reverse complement strand
GCCGTGTTGCGTTTTCCCCAAATATCAGGCAAAACGCAACACGACCCTACGGAAAGGCCGCAGTGAAGGGCGCCCTCCTCATCTGCGGCACCCATTCCGACGCCGGCAAGTCCGTCGTCACCGCCGGCATCTGCCGCTGGCTGCGCCGCGCCAGCGTCAGCGTCGCCCCCTTCAAGGCCCAGAACATGGCGCTCAATTCCGTCGTCACCGCCGACGGCAGCGAGATCGGGCGCGCCCAGGCGATGCAGGCGGCGGCCGCCGGCCTCGAGCCCGAGGCGGCGATGAACCCGATCCTCATCAAGCCCTCTGGTGAGCGCCACAGCCAGGTGGTGGTCATGGGCCGCCCCTACGCCGACGCCGACGCGCGCTCGTACCAGGAGCTCAAGCACGAACTCAAGCCCATCGTCGACACCGCCCTGGCCGAGCTGCGGGAGCGCTTCGACGTGGTGGTGTGCGAAGGCGCCGGCAGCCCCGCCGAGATCAACCTGCGCAAAGCCGACCTCACGAACATGGGCCTCGCGCGCGAGGCCGGCCTCCCCGTGCTCGTGGTCGCCGACATCGACCGCGGGGGTGTGTTCGCCTCCCTGTTCGGAACGCTCGCGCTCCTCGACCCGCCAGACCAGGCGCTGGTCGCCGGGTTCGTCATCAACAAGTTCCGCGGCGACGCCGCCATCCTCGCCCCCGGCGTCGCCCAGCTCGAAGCGCTCACCGCCCGCCCCACCTTCGGCGTCCTCCCCTACGTCGAGGATCTCTGGCTCGACGTCGAGGACTCGCTCGCGCTCGAGGCGCCGCGACCCGAGACCCCGGCGGCCAACGGTGGCGACACACTCGACGTCGCCGTCATAAGGCTGCGCTGGTTGAGCAACTTCACCGACCTCGACGCGCTTGCCGCCGAGCCCGGCGTGCGCGTCCGTTTCACCCGCTCGCCCGCCGACGTCGAGCGCGCCGACCTCGTTGTTGTGCCGGGCACCAAGGCAACCGTCGAGGACCTCGAGCGCCTCCGCCGCAGCGGCCTCGACCGCGCGATCGCGCGGCGCGCGGCCGCCGGGGCCCCCATCCTCGGGATCTGCGGCGGCTACCAGCTCCTGGGCGAGCGGATCGTCGACGAGGTCGAGTCCGGCCGCGGCACCGTCGACGGGCTCGGCGTCCTCCCCGTGTGGACAACGTTCGCGCGCGAGAAGCTCCTGCGCCGTCGCGAGGGCGCGTGCCCCTGGCTCGGCACCCTGGCGGGGGGCTACGAGATCCGCCACGGTCGCGTGGAGCGCCGCGGCGGGGAGGCCGTGCTCGGCGCCGAGGACGGCGAGCCCGACGGCTGCCGAATCGGCATGACCATCGGCACCTCGTGGCACGGGGCGCTCGAGCACGACGAGTTCCGCCGCGCCCTCATCGGCCAGGTCGCCGCCGCCCGCGGCCGCCGCTGGGTTCCCGGCACGCAAGCGTTCGCCGCCACCCGCGAGGCGCGCCTCGACGTGCTCGGCGACTTGATCTCAGATCACCTCGACACGGCGCGGCTCACCGCGCTCATCGACGAAGGCGTCCCTGCCGACCTGCCCACCATCACTACCGAGGTCCGCCCGTGCTGCGCTTCGTGACCACCGCCGACACCGAGATCCTCGCCACGGCGGCGGCCGTGCGCCGGCTCCCCGCCGACTTCCCCGAGGTCCGGTGCGCGAACCCCAACGCGGCCGGTAGCGCGGATGAGCTCATCGAGGGGGTGCTTCCCGGCGCCCGGGTCATCGTGTGCCGGATCCTCGGCGGCCGCCGGGGCTGGCCCGAGGGCTTCGACCTCCTGCGCACGCGCTGCCGCGAAGCGGGGGTCGCGCTCGTCGCCCTGGGCGGCGAGGCCCAGCCCGACGCTGAGATGACCGAGCTGTCGCTCGCCCCCGCCGGCGCCGTCGCCCAGGTGGGCGAGTACCTGCGCCACGGCGACGTCGACAACGTCGAGCACATGCTGCGCTTCCTCGCCGACACCTTCCTCCTCGAAGGGCACGGGTTCGAGCCGCCCCACGACGTCGCCGACCTCGGGGTGTACCTGCCGGGCACCGGCGACGTTCCGCTCGAAGCAGCGCTCCCAGACAATGACCGCCCCACCGTCGGCATCTGCTTCTACCGCTCGCACCGGCTCACCGGCAATACGGCGTTCGTCGACGCGTTGTGCACCGCGATAGCGCAAGCCGGGGCCAACCCCCTCGCGGTCTGGAGCTACACGCTCAGACGAGACGCCGACGGCCACGTGCCCGCCCTCGCGCTCCTCGACGGCCACGTCAACGCGCTCATCGTCACCATGCTCGCGACAGGCGGGTCGGGCGCCGCCGACACCACCGCCGGGCGGGGGGGCGGTATCGGCGTCGGAGAGCAGTGGCAGGAGTGGGACGCCGCCGCCCTCGCCGAGCTCGACGTGCCTGTGATCCAGGCGGTGTGCGCCACCTCATCCCGCGCCTCGTGGGAGGAGTCGAGCAACGGCCTTGCCCCCCTCGACGCCGCCACCCAGGTGGCGATCCCCGAGTTCGACGGGCGCATCCTCGGCGGCGTGATCTCCTTCAAGGAGCGCGACGGCGCCGACTCCCCGGTCGGGGTGCCCGTGCCTCACTACGTCCCCGATCCCGAGCGCTGCGCCCGAGTCGCCCGCCTCGCCGTCCGCAGCGCCCGCTTGCGCCACCTGCCGCCTGAGCGCCGGCGGGTCGCCATGCTCCTGACGAGCTTCCCCACCAAGCACGCCAAGATCGGCATGGCCGTCGGCCTCGACACCCCGGCCAGCGCCCTCGCGCTGCTCCAGGCACTAAGCGAGGACGGCATGCACGTCGATCACGACTTTGCCCACGGCGACGAGCTCATGCACGCGCTCATCGCCGCCGGCGGCCACGACGCGGAGTTTCTCACCGACGAGCACCTCGCCGCCTCGCCCCTGCGCATGCCCGTGGCCGACTACCTCGCCTGGTACGCCACGCTCCCGAACACCCTGCGCGAGGGGATCGAAACCCGCTGGGGCCCGCCCCCCGGCGACCGCTACCTCGACGGCGAGGACCTCGTCATCGCCGGGCTCGAGCTCGGCAACGTGCTCATCGCCATCCAGCCCCCGCGCGGGTATGGCGAGGATCAAGTCGGGATCTACCACGACCCCGAGCTCCCCCCCACCCACCACTACCTCGCCTGCTACCGGTGGATCGACACCCACTGGGGAGCCGACGCGATCGTCCACCTCGGCAAGCACGGCACCCTCGAATGGCTACCCGGGAAGATGCTCGCCCTCTCCCCCGCGTGCGCCCCCGACGCCGCCCTCGGCGACATCCCCCTCGTGTACCCGTTCGTCGTCAACGACCCCGGCGAGGGCGTGCAGGCCAAGCGCCGCGCCCATGCGGTGATCGTCGACCACCTGGTGCCGCCGATGATGCGCGCCGATACTTACGACGAGCTCGCCGAGCTCGAGACTCTGCTCGACGAGTACGCCCGCCTCGAGGTCCTCGACCCCCCAAAGCTCCCCGCCCTCGCGGCGCGGATCTGGTCGGCGATCGAGCGCGCCAACCTCCAGTCCGATCTCGGCGTCGAGGAGCGCCCGTCCGACGACGACACGAGCGCGCTCGTCCAGCACATCGACGGCTACCTGTGCGAGGTCAAGGACATCCAGGTCAAGGACGGCCTCCACGTCCTCGGCCAGCCGCCGACCGGCGATCAGCTCCGCGGGCTCACCGCGGCCATGCTCCGCCTCGGGTCGGGCGAGGTCCCCGGCCTGCGCTGCGCGGTGGGCGCCTGTTATGGCCTCGACGAGGCGGTGCTCATGGCGGCACCGGGCGTCCCCGTGCCCGACGCGCCCGCCGAGCTCACCGAGCGCTTCCGCGGCCCGGCAGCGAGCGCCGGCGATCTCGTCGACCGCCTCGAGGCGGCCCAGATGGCCCTCCTCGACACCCTCGCTCGGGCCGACTGGAGTCCGGACGCGGTCTCCGAGGTGTGCGAGCGAGTGCTCGGGCGTCGTCATCAGGGGGTCGAACTCGCGCTGAGCTTCGCAGCGAGGCAGGTCGTCCCCCGGATCCGCCGGACCAGCGAGGAGCTCGAGCACGTGGTCGCCGCCCTCCACGGCCGCCACGTCCCGGCGGGTCCCTCCGGCAGCCCGACCCGCGGGCGCGTGGACGTGCTCCCGACCGGACGCAACTTCTACTCCGTCGACCCCCGTGCCCTCCCCTCCGAGCTCTCCTGGGACGTCGGCCGCCGCCTCGCCGACGCGCTCCTCGAGCGCCACCGGCGCGAGACGGGCGAGCTGCCGAAGATGGTCGGCCTCGTGGCCTGGGGTACCTCGGCGATGCGCACCCAGGGCGACGACGTCGCCGAGATCCTCGCCTTGCTCGGTGTCAAGCCCACCTGGCATCCCGAGTCACAGCGCGTGACCGGGCTCTCGTTGATCTCGCTCGAGGAGCTCGGCCGCCCCCGGATCGACGTGACGGTGCGGATCTCCGGCTTCTTCCGCGACGCCTTCCCCCATTTGGTGGCGCTGTTAGACGACGCGGTGGGTCTCGTCGCGCGCCTGGACGAGCCGCACGATCAGAACCACGTGGCCGCCCACGCCCGCGCCGACGCCGAGCGCCTGGCCGCCGAGCTCGGCGAGGCGGCCGCGTGGCGGCGCGCGACCACTCGCGTGTTCGGATCCAAGCCCGGTACCTACGGGGCGGGCCTCCTCCAGCTCCTCGACGCCCTCGCGCGGGCCGCCTGGAGTCCGGACGCGGTCGCCGAGGTGTGCGAGCGAGTGCTCGGGCGTCGTCATCAGGGGGTCGAACTCGCGCTGAGCTTCGCGGCGAGGCAGGTCGTCCCCCGGATCCGCCGGACCAGCGAGGAGCTCGACCACG
>JALYZL010000196.1 GCA_030948875.1 Actinomycetota bacterium | reverse complement strand
GCCAGGCGCCTTGCCGCCGGAGCCAGGCGCCTCGCGCTCGCCAGGCGCCTCGCGGGCGCCAGGCGCCTCGCGGGCGCCAGGCGCCTTGCCCGACCCAAGCGCCTCGCCGGAGCCGGGCGTCCTGCCCGAGCCGGGCGGCTCGCCCGGGCCGGCGGTCTTGCTCGAACCCGGGGCCGTATCCGCGACAGGGTCCTGGGTGGCGCCCCCTGACCGGCTCGCGGGCAGCGTTCCGATCGAGGCCTTCGGGGTCCTTCGGGTCGTGCTCAGGGAATCCAGTCCTCGGCGCGAGTGCGAGACGCGAGCCCCGCGCAACGCGGTGGACGCGCCGGTCGCGGTTCCGGAATGACTGGCGCCGGTGGCGGCCAGGGCGAACAGCGGCGTCGACCCGGTCATGGCCAGAGTGGTCGCGACAACGACCAGCGGACGGCGCACGAGGCCGACGGAGAACCGATTGTTGCGTCCGGCGGCGACGCTGTGCACGGTGAGCACGCGCAGATCGGGGATCGGCAGGGCGAGCGCGGCGCGACCCGGAGCGGTGAGCTCGAAGAGGGCCTGCGGGTACTCGACCACGTCAAGCGGGACCGCGAAGTAGGCGCGCCACAGCAGCTCGCCTCCGAGAACCCTCGGCCGCCTCGGGCGCTCAAGCTTGCAGCCGCGAGCCGGGTAGGTCGTCGTCTCCTGACCGTGCGCCAACGTCAGGCTCGCGCCGGTGGGCGGGCTGAGCTCGCCCCCGAGCCCCGCCATCAGGCGTACGACGGCCAGGCGCTCGCCGAGGCGGACGTACTCCAAGCGTTCTACGCGAAGCCATGCGTCCATATCAGTTCAGCCTCCGAGGCCGACGAGTGGGGGGACGAGGAGCACGGCGAGCGCGCCGAAGGCCATGAACGGACCGAATGGCAACGCGGCGCTTCGCGCCTCGCTGCCCCGGCGGATGACGGCCGCGCAGGCAAACGGAAGCACTGCCGCGAACGCGATCTCAAGTGCTCCGAGTGCCCCCCAGCCGAGCGCCGCTCCGAGCAACAGGCCGAGCTTGACGTCGCCCATCCCCATCCACGAGCTGTTGATCAGATTCGGCAGCAGCAGCGCCACGCCGGTGAGCAGCGCAGCGAGCACGAACTCGAGAGCCCGACCGGGTATGAAGACCGTGTCCGCGACGAGCACGATCGCGGTCGCCGGGAGGACGATCCGGTTCGGGATCGTGAAGCTGCGAAGGTCGACCGCGGCGATCACGACGAGGACGACGGCGACGAACGCCGCCATCATCGCTATCGCACCAAGCGGATAGGCGAAGAAGGCCAGCCCCGCCATCGCGGCCGCGAGCAACCCGACGGGGATCTGAGTGCGTTCCTCAGCGATCGGCATAGCGGTCGTCCTCGAGCCGTCGATCGCCGCGGGCTTGCTCGATCGCCGTGCATAAAGAACCAAAGGAACCCCACCTGGGGAGGACGGGAAACCCAGAGAGTCCGTGCGAGGGATCGTCGCTGACGGCGACGATCCCGAGCAGAGGTTGGGCCGTGCGAAGCCTGGACGCCTCCTGCGTTGCGGCGATCAGCGACGGGGTCGCGTCGATCACCGCGACATCGATGCACTCGCGCGCGGCCAGCTCGGGGATGCCGGCGGTCCCCGTCCGGACCGTGACCTGGTAACCACGCCGCGCCAACGATGTTGAGGCGAACATCCGGAAGCGACGATCGGCCGCCACGAGCAGCACTCGCGCCGGGCCGAGCGGATCGCTGTGCGCGGCTCCGCTCCGCTGATCGACTACGCGCGCGTGTATCTCCAGCCGGTCGTCGACCTGGAAGCCGACACGCTCGATCTCGCCGTCGGTCAGTTCGAGCACGGCCCTCGCGCGGCGCGCGCCGGCAGTTCGCCAGGGCCCAAGGTTGGTCACGAGCTTTATCACCCGCAGGTCGGAGTCGAGCAGCACGGCGTCGATGGCGAAGCGCATGAAGGCGGTATGGATCGAAGGCGCCGGGGTGAGCAGCAGCCCTTCACCCGCGGGCAGTCCACTTCTCCCCAGCAACCCGCGCATACGCGTGAGCGGCCGATCGGCGATCACCACGCGGTGGCACGCGACAGTTCCGTGCGTCGCGTTGATGATCAGCTTTGGTTCAGTACGCGCCATGCATGATGTTTCGTCCCTTTCGGGGGCGCGCCCATCCGACCAAGGTCTAACCCGTGCTAGCCGTTGCTCTTGTCGTGAGCGCCAGCGCGTGGATCCCTAGACGTTGGTCTACGCCGGACTAGAAGTTCCGCTCTCCTGAGAGAGCCCCCGGCGTCCCGATATTCCTCGCATGGCGGACAGCCAGCACCACACGGCGGCACAAGCTACCGGAGAGGCCTACCTCCGCCTTGCATATCCAAGGCCAACCGGCACGAAAACCACGGGAGGAGGTGAAAACCCATGTTGAACAGCATCTTTGCCTACGTCACCATGCTGACGCTGCGCATGCGCAGCGAGGAGGGACAGACGATGGCCGAATACGGCATCCTCCTCGGCGTCATTGCGCTGGTCGTAGTTGTCGTCGCGATCACGCTTGGTTCGAGCATCTCGGGCCTGTTTACCAAGGCCTCGACTGGTCTCTAGTCCGATGAAGGAGGTTTCACCGCCCGCCCGGAAGGCTTGCCCATGCAAGCGCTCCGGGCGGGTTTTCTTGTTGGTCGCTCGACCTTTATCTAGGTACACCTAGAGATTCGGACGATGGGCAAGCCTGCGTAAGCGCGCGATACATGTGAGGTGAGAACAACAAGACTGATACTGAGAGTTCGCGCGTGCGTGGGATGGACGCTCGGCCTAATACCCGCACGGGGGCAACGCCAAGACGGCCAGACCATGGCTGAGTACGCCATCCTGCTCGGCGTCATCGCGCTGATCGTGGTCACCGTTGCGCTCCTGCTCGGATCGAGCATCTCCGGAGTCTTCACCTCCGTCTCGAGGCGGATGTAAGAAGGAACTTGGCACTGCACCTTCCGCTAGGAGAGCTAGAGCTTCTCGTAGTCAGCTGGAGGGCCCGAGCGAACGATGAATCCATGCAACCTCGATTGCCTCATGCGACATGACCCCAACATTTCCCACTCGACTAAGGCTCCGGCTGACGGGACGCCTGGCGCAGGAGCGCGGCCAGGCGATGGTCGAGTTCGCGATCGTGCTCCCCGTGCTGCTGATGATCATCGCCGGCATCTTGTCGTTCGGTCGTTACATGAACTACGCGAGCCAGCAGACGCAGATGGCCGCCCAGGCGGCTCGGTGGGCAGCACTCAATGTGAACCCGTCCTCGACTCTGACTCTCCAGAACTACGTGCAAGCGCAGGCCACCGGCGAGTTGCAAGCCGGGAGCTCTTCAGTCACCACGGCGGTCAAGGTCTATCTCTACACCTACCCGAAGACCGCGGCCACTACCCCCGGTATCCCCGTCGTAGCCTGCGTCATCTCCACGGTCAGTCTCCTGCCAATGCTCAACACGGTGACGAGCATGCAGATCGTGGAGTCGGCGACGATGCGGATCGAACAGGCGCAGACGAGCGCCGCGTGGACCCCCAACCTGAGCACAAACGTGCCCACACAGTGCCCGCTGACCTGAACCGGTACGGAGGATCAAGATGAAACTCATTCGGAAACGACTCGACGGCCCCAGTATGGGCGGCCTGCTCGCAACTCGAGGTGGAGCTCTGACCGTTGCCTTGCTGTGCGCGCTCATCGCTGCGGCGATCCTCATTTTTGCCATCGGCAAGTACCGGCATGCGGTCTCCCGAGGTCCCACGCAGGCCACCGTGCTCGTGGCGACGTCCGAGATCGGGAAGGGGAGCCCCGCTGACCTCATCGCATCGCAGCGGCTGTACAAGGTGACGCCGGTTCTCGACACCCAGGTGTCGCCGGGTGCGATCGTCGATGCGGCGTCGCTCGCCGGGAAGATCGTGGCGAGCAACATCCTCCCCGGACAGCAGCTCACCGCAGCCGACTTCACGACTGGTCCCGTCGGCCTCGCCGCCCAGCTGTCGCCGACCGAGCGTGTGATCGCCATGACCCTCGACCCGACGCACGGAGCCGGCGGTCTCCAGGCCGGCGACCATGTCGATGTGTACGGCAGCTTTGCCTCGCAAACAGGAGCAGCGGCCAATGTCGTGGCTCTCTTGGTCTCCAATGCCGTGGTGCTGAAGGCCCCGAGCCTCTCAGGCGCCGGCACCGCTAGCGTAAGCACGGGGGGCCCCGTGCTCCTCGGATTGAGCATGCAACTCTCCCCGAAGGTGATGTGGGTGCTCGATTACGGCAAGCTCTGGCTGCAGCTGCGCGGTGTCAACGCCGCCAACCCTGAGCCAACGGTCACCTCGGTCTACAACGTCCTTGCGGGTAACCACACGTCCCTGAATGTCAACGGTGCCTCCGGGACACTGACGTACACCACTCCCTCGATAACGAGCGCGCCCTCGGCGACCAAGGCAAAGCGATGAGCTCCGAGATCAATACGCTCGTCGCTCTCGACGGAGAGGTCGACCGCGGTCTGATCGAGACCGTCGTCACTCGTGATCCTAAGGTCAACGTGCTCGACTATCTCGAGCTGAGCGGGCCGTCGGCCAGCAGCCTCGGCGCCGGCGACGCGTTGATCGTGGCCGTGGCCGACTATACGCCCCAGGTGCGTGACTTTGTCACCACCGCGAGGCGCCAGCACCCGCTTCGTCCGATCGTCCTGATGTGCCCGCCCACCGGGAGTGGATACCTCGGGGACGCATTCGAAAGCGGCGTCGACGACATCGTCGCGCTACCCACCGACGCGGCAGCGGTGGCCGATCCCGCCTTGGCACGCCAGCTCGTGTTCGCGCTCGAGAAGGCGCTGATGCGTAAGCGCGGCACGGCCGAGCCGAAGTCCGAGGCGGCGCGCAACGTGATCTGCGTGCTCGGGCTCAAGGGCGGCAGCGGCAAGACCCTGACCGCGACCAACCTCGCCGTCTCGCTCGCCCAGTCGGGTCACAGCGTGGCGATCATGGATCTCGATCTGCAGTTCGGAGATGTCGCGCTCGCGATGGGCCTCAACCCGGTGCGGACCATGTACGACCTCGTTCGCTCAGGAGGCTCGCTCGACGCCGAGAAACTCGAGGACTTCCTGGTCGAGCATTCCTCCGGAGTGCGCGCGCTGCTGGCGCCGGTCCGTCCCGACCAGGCCGCCGTGATTAACGTCGGGTTCCTGGCCGAGGTGCAGCGCCTGCTGTCTGAGATGTTCGAGTTCGTCGTGTTCGACACGCCGCCGAGCTTCTCGCCCGAGGTGATCAGCGCGATCGATTGCTCGACCGACGCCCTGGTGGTGGTGATGCGCGATACCCTGTCGCTCAAGAACAGCAAGCTCGGGCTTGAGACGCTCGAGCGCATGGATTACGACCGGCGCAGGGTCAAGATCATCCTCAACCGGGCCAATACGAACGTCGGCATCGAGCGCGACGACGTACTCGCGATCCTCGGGAGGGACGTCGACTTTCAGCTACCGAGCGATCGCGAGATCACTCGGTCGGTCAACCAGGGCGTCCCCATCGCGCTGAGTCGCGGATCCGAAGCCGCGCGCGTGTTCCGCTTCGTGGCCAAGCAGTACGTCGACGCCTCGTTCGGCGCGGACGCGGACGCGAAGGCAGCCCCGGACCCGCGACGGGTCGAGGCTAGGGAGCTGGACTTGCCGCCAGCGCGACGGCCGCTCTTCCGCCGAGCTCGCAGGGCCGTCTGATGCAGCTCCACGAGCGCCTGTACCAGCGAGACGACGTTGATGGGGGGAACGATCCCTTCGCCGAGCCCTTCTCGGAGATCAAGAACCGAATTCACATGGCGCTGATCGAGGCGCTGGGTCGACAGCTGTTCAGCGAGGAGATAGATCCGCACATGCTGCGAGCCCGCGTCCAATCCGAGTTGCGCGACCGGCTCGCGCGTGAGCCCGGTATCTCGCGCGAGGATCGCGAGCGGATCGTTGGAGAGCTGACCGACGACATCGTCGGTCACGGACCGCTCGAGCGGCTGCTGGCAGACGACACTGTGAGCGAGATCATGGTCAATGGCGCGCACGACATCTGGGTCGAGCGTGCCGGCCGGCTGCACAAGACCCCGGTGCGCTTCGCCGATGAATCGCACCTGCGGCGGATCATCAGCAAGATCGTCGCGCAGGTGGGACGCCGGATCGACGAGGCCTCCCCCATGGTTGACGCCCGCCTGCCCGATGGGAGCCGGATCAACGCCACGATCCCGCCGTTGTCGCTATCGGGAGCGCTGTTGACGATCCGCAAGTTCAGCAAGGACCGGATGGACATGGACGCACTGATCAAGCGCGGCTCGCTGACCCCCGAGACGTCGGAGCTCCTGAAGGGCTGTGTGCTCGCGCGGCTCAACATCCTCATCTCGGGCGGCACCGGCTCCGGAAAAACAACGATGCTCAACGCGCTGTCGGCCGCGATCCCTGACGACGAGCGGATCCTGACGATCGAAGACGCCGCCGAGCTCCAGCTGGAGCAGCGGCACGTGCTGCGCCTCGAGGCGCGGCCGAAGAACATCGAGGGCGAGGGCGAGATTACGATCCGCGACCTCGTGCGCAACGCGCTGCGAATGCGGCCCGACCGGATCGTCGTCGGGGAGGTTCGCGGCGCCGAGGCGCTCGACATGCTTCAGGCGATGAACACCGGTCACGATGGGTCGATAACTACCGTCCACGCGAACACCCCACGCGACGCGCTGGCGCGCATCGAGACAATGGTGATGATGGCCGGGTACGACCTGCCGCTGCGGGCGATCCGGGAGCAGATCGCCTCGGCGCTCGATCTGGTGATCCAGATCGAGCGGATGAACGACGGCACGCGTCGAGTCGTGGCGATCACCGAGGTGCAGCGCATGGAGTCCGACGTCGTCACGCTCCAGGATCTCTTCTCGTTCGAGATTGATGCGGTCTCCGACAATCGCCACAACCGTCTCATCGTCGGTTCGCTCAAGGGATCGGGCCTCCGGCCGACCTTCCTGGAAAAGTTCGAACGCCGCGGAGTCGAGCTCCCGCCCGACCTGCAGACGGGACGTCTGCCAACCCCCGTCCGCGCGATCAGCGCTCGTGCCTAAGAGAACCGCTCGACGCTCCGAGCGCGTAAAGCGCGCGCTCGGCGCCTGTCTTCGCGCTGGAGCGGTCGCGGCCGGGCTCCTGTCGCTGCTAACCGCGGACGCGGCAGCCGTCTCGCTGAGTGGCTCGATTGGCGGCGGAGCAAGGTTCCCCGCTCGTTCGCTCGTGCTCTCGGTGCCGGCCGGGGTCCGGGTCAGCGTACCTCGCATATATGTCAGCGAAAACGGCAAACCCGTCGACCACCTGTCGGCGACGAGGATGAAGGCTCCGGCGGCCGGCAACACCGGCATCGTGCTGGTGATCGACCAGAGCGCGAGTATGCGGGGCGCAGCGCTGACGCATGCCATGGCCGCGGCGCGCGCGATCGCCACGCAGCGGACCGGAAAGCAAGAGCTGGGAGTAATCACCTTCGATTCGGCTCCGAGCCTCGTGCTGCCCATGACCAGCGATCCGGCGACCATCAACCGGGCGCTCGCGCGAACCCCGTGGACGGGAGTGGGAACGGGCCCCCTGCGAGCGTTGATGGCCGGGCTGCAGCAGCTGGCCTACGCGCACATCACCGACGGTTCCGTGATCCTGCTCTCCGACGGCGCCGCCACCGGAGCGAGCAAATTCACAGCACAGTCCGTCAGCGCCGCTGCACTGGCACAGCACGCCCGGATCTTCACAGTGGGACTACAAGACCGTTCCTTTGCCCCAGGTCCGATGCGCCAGATCGCGCGACTCGGGGGTGGGAAGTTCGTCCTCGCCACGGGTGCGCAGCTCCCACCGGCCTTTGCGCGCCTCGCCACCACCCCGACGCAGAGCTATCTCCTCCGCTACCAATCGATCCTGCCAGGGTCCCAGCACGTCGCCGTCACCGTCCACCTGGATGGCGTGCCGAGCCTCCTGCGCCTGAGCTACGACGCGCCCGCGCTGGCCAGCTCCGGCACCGGCTCCGCCACCACGCCCTCCCCTCCGACGACCTCGAACGCCGGCGCCTCTGCCACCACACCCGCTGGCACCAAGACCTCTCGCACCACGACCCCGGGCGCCCAGTCCGGCGGCGCCTCCACCACCGCGCCTGATGCATCCGGGCTGCCCCTCCGCTCCTCGTGGGGCATCATCTCGTTCCCATCGTCCAACCCCCACCGGGCGACCACCGGGCACGCACCGAAAGCCGGGCGCGCCCCGCTTGGGACCGGGACCGGTTCGGCGCCCACCTCCGCCGACCCTGGGCCCAGATGGGTGCCACCGTCGCAACACCATTCGTTCTGGGCCTCCTCGCTCGCGGTCGTGCTCATTGCCGGCAGCTGCGCGCTCCTGATCGGCCTCGCGACCACGGTTCTGTTCCTGCGTCGCCCCGCGCGGCGCGCCTTGCAGCGGCGTGTCGGGTCCTTCACGCTGACCTCGTTGGCAGACCCGACGAACGCCGTGCTGACCACGGAGGCACCGGGTCTCGTGGCGCAGCTGTTCACCCGAAGGCGCTGGTGGCCCGCGTTTGCCGAGCGAGTCGACAGCGGTCGTATGAAGCGCTCGCCGCTGCAGCTGGTCAAGCGGACGGCCGTGATCAGCGTCGTGGCCGCAGTCCTGCTCAGGATCATGCTCGGATCGATCCTGCCCGGCTTGCTCGCGGTGATCGTTGCTCCCTTTATCTTGCGTACGCTGGTGGCGCGAGCTGCGCGACGCCAGCGAAGCAAGTTCAACGAGCAGCTGCCAAGTCACCTTCAGGATCTCGCCGGGGCGATGCGGGCGGGGCGGAGCTTCGTCGGGGGGATCGCCGCCATGGTCGACTCTGCCACCGAGCCGATTCGTGGGGAGTTCGACCGCGCGCTGTCCGACGAGCGGCTCGGTAAGCCGCTGGAAGACACGCTAGAGGCGATCGGCCGTCGGATGGAAGCTAAGGACATGGATCAGGTAGCGCTGATTGCCTCGCTCAATCGCCAATCGGGATCCAACGTCGCCGAGGCACTCGAGCGCGTGGCCGAGTCCGCCCGCGAGCGCGCAGACCTGCGAAGGGAGATGAAAGCCCTGACCGGTCAGGCCCGCATGTCGGCTGGGGTCCTAACCGGGATGCCGCCCGTGCTGCTCCTCGCGCTCACGATCATGGCTCCCGCGTATCCGCGTCCGTTCTTTCACTCGACGATCGGATTCGTGCTGCTCTTCTTCGCGGCCGGTCTCTTGGTGGCGGCATGGATGGTCATGGGCAAAATCGTCAACCCGAAGATGTAACCCATGACCATGCTCACGTTCATCGTCGGGGTGCTCTTGTTCGCGGTCAGCGGGCGCTTGGCGGCACGCGCGATCTCCGCTCCCAGAGTGCAGCTCAAGCACCATCTGAGCGCGATCAGCGAGTACGGCTTCGCGTCCGACTCCGAAACAAGCAAGGCGAAGCCCCGAGCCCAGCTGAATGACAAGCTCGCTGCCGTGGCCGATCGTGTCGGCA
>JALYZL010000615.1 GCA_030948875.1 Actinomycetota bacterium | reverse complement strand
GGCGTTCTCGCGGTGCTGGACGGTCCAGCCGACGATGTAGCGGCTGAACACGTCGAGGATGACGTACAGGTAGTAGTAGGTCCACTTCGCCGGGCCCTTCAGCTTCGAGACGTCCCACGACCACAGCTCGTTCGGTCGCTCGGCCAGAAGCTCAGGCTTCGCGTACGGAGGGTGGGTGAGCTGAGCGCGCCGGTCGCGCACCCCGCCGTGGTGGGCGGCGAGGATCCGGTACATCGTCCGGGTCGAACACAGGTAGGTGCCCTCGTCCAGCAACGTCGCGTACGCCTCTTCCGGGGAGACATCGACGAATCGCTCCGAGTGCAGCGCCTCCAGCACCGCCTCCCGCTCAGGCTCACTCAGCGCCCGCTCCGGCGTCGGCCGCGGCCGCGCAGGTCTGGGCTCAGGCGGCCGCCGACGGCGGTACACGGTGGCTGGGGAGGCCCCGAGCGCCCGGCACGCCGGCCGGGTACCGATGATCGGCGTCAGCTCCTCGACGGTGGCGGCGATCATCGCTCGGTGCTCCTCGGCGCGCTCTCGGTACCGAGCATCTCCTCCAACAGCGCTGAGACGTTTCCCTGGATCTCGATCACCCGACGCGCCTTCGCAAGCTCCGCCTCGGCGCGCTCAGCCCGCCGGGTCAGCGACGCGATCTGGGGGTCTCGCTTGTCGGCCGGCTTGCGCCCGCGCGACTGCCCGAGCTCCTTCAGCGCCCCGTCCTTGCGCTGCTTGCGCCAGTACGTCAGATGCGACGTGTACAGCCCCTCGCGACGCAACAGCTCGCCGATCTCCCCCGGCGCCGTGCATGCGTCCGCCTTAGCCTGGATCCACCGAGGCGGTGGCAGGGTTCCGTCCGGGGCTGAGTCTTAAATGACCCCCTGAGCAGGCAAGACGGGCCGTGCCAGCGGCTGCGGGTCCTGCACCAGGGGGTCACCTGCATGGTGCAGGACCGGGCGGACGTAATCGAGGGGCCCGCGAGCTTGGATCAGATCGCTGTGGTGTTCGACGAGCAGCGGCTGGTCAGCGACGCGGGGTTGTTGTTGAGTGCGTCGCTCGCGGGGCGGCTCGGGATCGAGCAGCTCGTGAATGACGCGGTTTGGCTGGGGCATGGGGTGCCGGGCGCGGCGATGCCGGGCCGTAAGGTGATGACGTTGGTGCACGGGATGCTCGCCGGGGGGGACAGCATCGATGACATGGACTTGCTGCGGGCCGGGAGCACGGGGTTGATCTTGGGGCACGGGGTGATGGCACCGTCGACGCTCGGGACGTTCCTGCGGGCGTTCACGTTCGGGCACGTCCGCCAGCTCGATCGGGTGCTCGACCAGACGCTGCGTCGGGCGTGGGCCGCCGGGGCGGGACCGGGCGATCAGCGGCTGGTGATCGATATCGACAGTTTCGTTGGCGAGGTTCACGGCGACCAGAAACAGGGCGCCGGCTACGGGTACACCAAGCAGCTGGGGTATCACCCGCTGCTCGCGACGCGCGCCGGTACCGGCGAGGTGCTGCATATCCGCAACCGGAAAGGGAAGGCGAACACGCAGCGCGGGAACCCGAGGTTCGTCGATGAGCTGCTCGCCCGCGTCCACCGGGCGCGCGCGACGGGCACGATCCTGATCCGTGCCGATACCGGGTTTGAGAACCACAAGCTGTTCAAGACATTCGATGCTCGCGGCGTGGAGTTCTCGATTGGGGTCAAGCAGAGCATGACGATCCGGGCGCTGATCGAGGAGATCGGCGAGGACGCGTGGGTGACGCTCGAGGACTACCCGAAGGGCGGGGAGGCGCAGATCGCCGAGACCAAGCTCGCAGGCTGGCGGCTGATCGTCCGCCGGACCCGCCTGACCGGCGCCCAAGCCGAGCTGTTCGCCGACTGGCGCTACCACGCGTTCGCGACCAACCGCACCGAAGCGCTCAAGCTCGTCGAGGCTGAGCACCGCGAGCACGCCGTCGTCGAGCTCGCGATCCGCGACCTCAAAGACCAAGCGCTCGCTCACTTCCCCTCCGGCCAGTACTCCGCGAACAGCGCCTGGACCGTGATCGCCGCCCTCGCGCACAACCTCGGGCGGTGGACCAGCCTCATCGGTCTGCCCGACGACACCACCACGACCGCAGCTACCCGCCGCCGTCGGCTGTTCCGAATCCCGGGACGACTGACCCGCACCGCCCGGCAATGGACACTCCGGCTGCCCGCCCGCTGGCCCTGGCAACACGACTTCGACGATGCGCTCACGCGCATCCGCGCGCTCCCCGCCCTCACCTGACCCCACCAGGACCGCGCCGACACCGATCAGCAGCCCCGCCCGCAACGCCCAGCAACCCCCTGCCCGAAACCGTCACCCAAACCGCCACCAAACCACTCAACAACCTGTCGGTCAGCGTCTAGCCGCTTGATTCCGGAGCTATCCGACGCGAGAACGGCTCCGCCCGCTTCCTCGAGTCACCCCACCCAGCCAATCGGTGGATTCAGGCTTAGGTCGATCCACTCGTCGCACCAGGAGCCGAAGCACCTGTGGAT
>JALYZL010000096.1 GCA_030948875.1 Actinomycetota bacterium | reverse complement strand
CCGGCGAGGAGCTCGCCCGCCAGCGCTGCCGCCAGGTCGGCCTCACCGCGCCTCCGCTCGGCCTCGACCTCGCGGCTTCGGGCCAGGTCGGCCATCGCGCTTACCACGGCCGAGACACTGACGAAGGCGGCGAGGGCGACCCAGTCGCGGTGGTCCGAGAGGGATAGCTTCCCGATCGGGGGGAGGTGGAAGTAGTTAAAGGCGGCGGCGCTCAGGAGCGAGGTGAAGAAGCCGAGGAAGAGCCCCCAATAAGCGGAGATCAGGAGCACGGCCGGCAGATAGACGACGCCAAGCGACACCGGCGGGGCCACCGACTTCAAGGGGTAGATGAGAATCGTCGCCGCGGCCACGGCCGCGAGGGCCACGACGAAGCCAAGCCGGGGCCGCGGGCGCCTGGCGGTCAGGAGCTCAGGGGCGAGGCGCGAAAGCATGAGACCGGAGCGTACGCGCACCGTGGTCACGGTCCCGCGGCGCTAAGCGAGGTGCTGCGTGAGCGACTGTTCGAGCGGGCCGATGAAGAGCGCGTAGAGCGACTCGGAGAACGCCTGGGGGGTGGTGCCGCCGTGGGCTCTGAGGGCGCGCGTTGAGATCGAAGTTCGACCTACCGGCGTCGCGCTGGCGACAGCGGTGATGATGAGCACGAGCATGGCAAGGACAGGGCCCGGATGACCGCGCCCTTTATCTCGCGCATCCCGATCTTCTTGCCGAGGTGCTCGGGCGTGCGCCTGACCATCAGGCCGGCGATGAACACGGCGATGACGACGAGCAGGAGCACGCCGAACAGACCCGATCCCGGGCTGCCGAGCGCGCGTACGCCTTCCAGTCCTGCCTCCTCGTCCGGCGCCACCCAGAGCACGCGGTGGCTCAGGCGCTCCGGCGGTCGTACGAGCGGCGAACGCATGACCCGCTCGCCCTTCTCTGCCCAGCCCGCGACCGTCATCCCGTTGCTCCCGGCTCAGCCTCGCCGGTGCCGGCTGGCCGGTACTTCGCCAGCGGTTCCGAACGCTCATGGCGGAGCGCGCTAGTCCGGGGGCTGTCAAGCAAACGTGCGGGTTGCGGTACGGGTCGAGAATATTTTGCGAAGGTGGCGGCAAGCTTCCCGGAAGGAGTCCGCAGGCGCCCGGCGAATCGCACCCATATGCTCCAAAGACACCGCGCTCCCGGCATCGATCACCGTCCCGCCCAGACCATGAAGGGACTTGAGCACCTGAGGGACGAGTGGGTCATCATCCTGCGCTGGCTGGTCGAGTGCCGGGTCGAGCATGTCGTCGTCGGACCCGCTGGGGAGGCGATCCGCGGGCGGACCGATGCCGAGGGCCCGCTCGCCATCGTCCCCGCGCCTTACGACCGCAACCTCGACCGCCTCGCACACGCACTCCTCGCCGTCCAGACGCGGCTGCGGACCGAGGACCGCGCCGGGGTGGCTCCGGTCCGCTTCAGCGCCTCGAGTCTGGCCGCAGGCGAGCACTGGAAGCTGACCTGCGAGATCATCTACGACCTCGACGTCGAGATGTCCCCGGCAGAACGCTATTCCGAGCTCCTCTACGAGGCAAGCCGGGTCGAGATCGAGGAGGGACTGAGCGTCGAGGTCGGCTCGCTCGAGGCTCTCGAGCACCAGCGGCACGTGCCGGTAACGGGCGAAGAGCCCGAGATCCGCATCACCCGCGCGCCCGCGGTGCATCCGCGTAGCAGCTGAGCCGGCCCGAAACGCCGCAGGGCTACCCTCTGAGGATGCCCAGACGCGCCGCGCTCGCGTGGCTTGGCGCCGTAACCGGCGTGGTCCTGCTGATCCTCACGTGGTTCGCCTCATTCCACGTCGGGGTGGTTGGTCGCGCGGACGCGAGCGTCCTCAACGGCTTCGCCGACCTGCAGACCCCATACGTCAATTGGCTGGCTCAGGCGATTGCCAACCTCTGTGACCCCCAGCCATATTTCTTCCTCGCTGGGGCGGTCGTACTGGTAGCGGTGATCCGCCGCCGTTGGCGCGTCACGGCGGCGGTCGTGGGGATCATCC
>JALYZL010000089.1 GCA_030948875.1 Actinomycetota bacterium | reverse complement strand
GATCCCCACCGCCGGCTGCGCTCGTTCTCGTAGCCGACCGCTTCCCTGCCTCGCCGACCGACTCCGCGAGCGTCCCGGCCGGCGCCCGCGTCGAGGCGGCCCGTCGTCCGGACGCGATCGATCCGCGAGCGGCGCGCGATATCCCGGTCAGCTACCGCGAGGACGACGGGACCGTCGATCGCGCGTGGGCGCTCGCCCAGCTGGCCATCCGCCACCCCGTGCGCACCGCTCGGAGCCTGGTCGAGAAACGCAACCCACAGGCACGTTTCTCGACCAGCCTGTCCGCGCTCGCCCCCGCGGCGCTCCGCCTCGCCCGGGACCCCGGCGCTCGCGTTCGAGCCCTGGACCCCCCGGACGCACACCCCACGGCGCGGAGGCTCGCCGCACTGGCCGGGGCAACGCTCGAGGAGCCGACGAGCCCGTGATGCGGGTGCACATCGTCGACCCCTCGGCCTACACGCCGCCCTACGACCACGCGCTGGCGGCGGCGCTGGCGCGCGCCGGGGCTGAGGTAGAGCTCGTCACCAGCGCCTTCGCCTACGGAGCGGTGCCCGCCGCCGAGGGCTACGCGGTGCGCGAGCGCTTCTACCGCCATGCTCGAGGGGCGCCCGGGTCACCGGCGCGTCGGGCCGCGAAGCTCATCGAGCACGCGCCCGACATGGTGCGCTACCGGCGCGCCGCGCGGCAAGCCGACGTCGTCCACTTCCAGTGGCTCGCCGTCCAGTGGCTCGACCCATGGCTGCTGCCCCGGCGCCCGCTCGTCCTCACCGCCCACGACCTGCTGCCACGCGAGCCCCGCCCCGGCCAGGCGCGCGCCCAGCGGCGCTGCTACGAGGCCGTCGACGCGCTCGTCGTCCACTCCGAGTACGGCCGCCGGCAGCTTATCGAGGCCACCGGGCTCGATCCGGGCAAGGTGCGCGTGATCCATCACGGCGCCTTCGAGCACCTCACCCGGCTGCCCCGCGAACAGCCGCTGAGCGACGAACTTGCCGGCGTCGAAGGGCCCGTGGTGCTCTTCTTCGGCCTCCTGCGCCCGTACAAGGGCGTCGAGATCCTGCTCGACGCGTGGCGCGGCGTGAACGATGCCGAGCTGTGGATCGTGGGCCGGCCGCGCATGGCCATCGAGCCCCTCCGGGAGCGCGCCCCGACTGGGGTGCGGTTCGTCCCGAGGTTCGTCGCCGACGTCGAGATCCCCGCCTTCTTCCGCCGCGCTGACCTTGTCGTTCTGCCCTACTCGCGGACCGAGCGCTTCGACTTCTCCGGCGTGCTCGCCGCCGCGCTCGCGTTCGGCAAGCCGGTCGTGCTCACCGATGTCGGCGGTTTCAGCGAGGTTGCGGACACGGGCGCTGCCGTCCTCGTGCCGCCCGACGACCCCGGCGCCCTGCGCGAGGCCCTGATGGGCCTGATCGAGGACCCGGCGGCCTGCGAGCGCCTCGCGGCCGCCGCGACCGTCGCGGCGGCGGGCGCGTACTCGTGGGAGGAGGCGGCGCGGCGCACCCTCGAGCTGTATCGGGAGCTAACCGGGTCCCCGCGTGCCGTCTGTGGGTGCCCCCGACGGCACCGGGACCCGCGACAATGAGCGCCGCCGTGACCGCGCTCTTGATCATCTTCTGGGTCTCCGCGGCCGTGCTCGTCTATGCGCAGGTCGGCTACGGCGTCGTGCTCGCGGTCCTGGCGCGGCTGCGCCGCCGCGCCGCGCCGACGCCCGAACCCGATCCGCCGCCCACGGTGTCGGTGATCGTGCCCGCCTACGCCGAGGAGACGGTGATCGCCGGCCGGGTGGCGAACCTGCGGGCGCTCGATTATCCGCCCGAGCGGCTCGAGGTCATCGTCGCCTGCGACGGCTCCGTCGACGCCACCGCCGAACGCGCGCGCGCGGCCGGCGCCGACATCGTGCTCGAGCTCCCGCGCGGTGGCAAGATCCGCGCCCAGGACACGGCGGTCCAGCGCGCCCGCGGCGACGTCGTCGCCTTCTCGGACGCCAACGCGATCTGGGAGCGCGACGCGCTCAGGCGGCTCGTCTCGGCGTTTGCCAATCCGCGGGTCGGATACGTGTGTGGCGACGTCCACTTCGTCAGCGAGAACGGGACCAACCAGGAGGGCGTGTACTGGCGGTACGAAATGACGCTCCGGGCGCTCGAGTCGCGACTACGCTCGGTCACGGGCGGGAACGGCGCCATCTACGCGACCCGCAAGGAGTCCTACGTCGTCGTCGACCCGATCATGGGGCACGACCTCTCGTTCCCCTTCAACATGGTCAAGCGCGGCTGGCTCGCCGTCTACGTGCCCGAGGCGCGGGCGAGCGAGAAGATGGTCCCCACGATCGAAGGGGAGTTCGCGCGCAAGCGGCGGATGATGAGCCACGCCTGGCCGATCGTCCTACGCGGCGGGATGCTCTCGCCGCGGGGCTACGACCCGCTCTACGCCTTCATGATCGTCTCCCATCGCGTGCTGCGCTACGGGACCCCCTTTCTCCACCTGCTCGTCCTCGTCTCGAGCATCGCCCTGCTCATGTACGGCTGGATCTACACGGCCGCCGTCGCGGCCCAGGCGGCGCTCCTCCTCGCGGCGCTCGCCGCGGGCGTGATCCCCGCTCGCCCGCTGCTCATCGCCCGCTACTACGTGCTCACGACGGCGTCGCTCGCCGCGGGCCTGTGGGACTGGCTGCGCCGGGGGACGCCGGCGGTGTGGGAGCCCGCCGAAGGGACGCGATGAGGGCGCGCGCGCGCACTTCGCCCAAGCGCGTTCTCGACTTGGCTCTCGCGGGCGCCGGTTCGGCCCTGAGCGCCCCCGTGGTTGCGCTTGTGGCCCTGGCGATCAGGGTCGAGTCTCCCGGGAGCCCGATCTATCGCCAGACGCGTGTCGGCGTGGGCGGCGCCACCTTCGAGATCTACAAGCTGCGCACGATGATGCACGGCGCCGAGTTCACCGGCGCCGGGCTCGCGATCCAGCGCGGCGACGCCAGGATCACCCGCGTCGGGAAGGTCCTGCGACGCTTCTCCCTAGACGAGTTGCCGAATCTGTGGAACGTGCTGCGGGGCGAGATGTCGATCGTCGGACCCCGGCCGACGGTACCCGTGCAGGTCGAGCAGTACACCGAGCGCCAGCGTGGCCGCCTGGCCGTCAAGCCCGGGATCACAGGGTGGGCGCAGGTCAATGGCCGGGCGTCGCTTCCATGGTCGGAGCGGATCGAGCTCGACCTCTGGTACGTCGAGCACCAGTCGCTGGCGCTCGACCTCAAGATCCTGGCGATGACGGGACGCGCGGTCCTGAGCGCGGAGGGCCTGTACAAGGGAAAGCGGGGCGGGTGGCACCCACCGAGCGCGACATAGGCGTCCTCCTCACCGGCGTGGGCAAGCGCTACGACATCGTTTCGGCGTTCGCTCAGCACGCCACGGTGGTGGCGGCCGACCCCAGTCCGCTCGCGCCGGCGCAGTACGCCGCGCATCATCGCTCGGCCGTCCCGCCCATCGATGACCCCTCATACGTGCCCGCCCTGCGCGAGCTGTGCGAGCGACACGGTGTCCGCGCCGTGATCCCCCTGACCGACCTCGATCTCGAGGTACTCGCGCACGCCCGGGTGGCAGGCGAGCTCCCGGCGCTCGTGCCTGCGCCGGAGATCGCCCGCGCCACCTTCGACAAATACGAGGCGCACCTCCTGCTCGAGCGGCTCGATCTCCCCTCACCGCCGACGGTCTTGCCGGGGGAGCCGGTCGATCGCTACCCGGTCATGATCAAGCCGCGCCAGGGCTCGGGCGCTCGCTCGATCCACCGCGCCGACGATGCTCGGGCGGTGGAGTTCCTCGTGGACTATGTGACGGAGGCGACGATGGTGCAGTGGATGATGGACGGCCCCGAGTTCTCGATCGACTGCCTGTCCGACGGCGACGGACGCTGCCTCAACGCGATCCCCCGCACGATGATCGAGTCACGCGGCGGCGAGTCGATCAAGGGCACGGTGATCGCCGATCGCGAGCTCATCGAGCTCGGACGCCGTGTCGTCGAGGCCCTCGCCGTCCCCGGTCCGTGCACCGTCCAGGTCTTCCGTGATCGCGAGATCGGTCTCGGGATCACCGACGTCAACACCCGCTTTGGGGGCGCCTTTCCGGCTCCGATGTACGCGGCCTTTCCCGGCCAGACCTACCCCGAGCTCATCGTCGCGATGGCCCGCGGAGAGCAAGTCGAACCTCACGTCGGAAGGTTCCGCGCCGGTGTGACGTTCACCAGGTACTTCTGGCAACTGGAACTCGACGAATCGCTGCGGCCCACGGGACGCGACATCGTCGAGCCACCGGGGCCGCCTGCGCCGAGATAGCGAGCTACGCGCTCGCGGCGCGGGCGCCGCGACGCCGCTGCGCGCGCCTGGAC
>JALYZL010000604.1 GCA_030948875.1 Actinomycetota bacterium | reverse complement strand
GCTAGCCGCGTTTTCCGCAGTTCACGCGGCCATGGTTCTTTGTTCGGGCCATGGGGGCTTGATTTTGAGGAGTTTGAGGATGTGCCGTTGGGTGGTGGTGAGGCGGTCGAGGGCGATGCCTTGGGTGGTGTAGGTCAGGCCCAGGCCTTGGAAGGCGGCGAGGATGTTTCGGCCGGTCGGGGTGGCGGCGCGTCCCTCGGGCAGAAGGCCCGCGATCTGTTCGCCGTGGGAGTGCTTTCGGACCTCTGATTCGATTAGGCCGAAGATCAGCAGGGCGATCCCGACGAGGCTGACGAGGGCGTGGATGCGGTCGTCGTTGTGCAGGAAGACGGGCCGGACTTTGAGTGTCTGTTTGGCGTCGCGGTGGCGGCGCTCGACGATCTGCTGGCCCTTGTAGAGGCAGAGCACGCGGTTGGCTGAGAGTCGGCCGGGGAGGTTGGTGGCGAGCGCGTAGACGCCGTCGGTGGCCGCGACCTGCTTGATCGCGTCTGCGTCGCGATGGAAGGTCAGCGTCGGGCGGCCCTTGCGGGTGGCGGTCTTGATGACGAGCAGCCCTTCGAGCTTTCGCCCGACGATCTGCGCGACTCGCTTGTCGACCTGTTTGCGGGTCTTGTAGTAGCGCCCGCCGAGGCCGCGCTTGACTCTTGCGAGCGCGTCCTCGGCCTTGGCGAGCGCGCGTTCGCGGGCGGCCGCGACCTCACGCCCCTCCTCGGAGGAGTGCACGTAGGCGACCTTGACCGTCGACGCCGCGCCGTCGGGGTCTGGGAGCTCCCACTCGCGCAGCGCGCCGCGGTAGCGTGTGCGCCGCTGGGGCGGGAGGTCCTGCTCGCGCGCGGCGACGTAGTCGAGCTTTCTGAGCGCGTCGTGGCCGACGTCGGCCAGAAACCGCGCCCCGAAGCCCGAGTCGGCGCGCAGCGGGACGATGAACGACAGGCCCGCGGCAGCGATCCGCCGCAGCGTCTTGGGGTGCCCGCAGGCCGAGTCGCAGATCAGCAGACCGCCCTCCCCGGCGAGCGAACGCAGCCGCTCAAGCGACTCGCCGACGAGCGTCAACTCGGCGGCGTTGCCAGGGTCCGGGCGCGCGTAGAGCGAGACGCCGTCGGCGCTGGTGGCCTGCAGCACGCGGACCTGGCGCACGACGCGGCGATCGGGGCCCCAGCCCTTGGCCACCAGCGCGGAGTCCTCATAGGCGCCGGCCATCCGCAGCGTCGTCAAATCGACGTGCAGACGCCCCGCGTCGACGCCGAAGCGCTCGATCGCAGCGGCGGCGAGCCGGCCGCGCAGCGCCTCGCCGTAGACGGCCAGGCACTCAAGCCCCCGCCCGAGCCGGTCGTCGTTCAGTAGCGCCGCCGGGATCTGAAGCAGCTCCTGCACGGCCGCCCCCGACGCCCAGCCGGCGAGGTCATATAGCGGCGAGGGCGAGCACAAGCGACTAGCGATCAACGCCGCCGCGACCTCGCCGACCGACAGCTGCGAGCGGGCGCTGCGCGGCAGCGAGCGGTCGATCATCCCCGCAACATCCAGCTCACACAAAAAGTGCGAGGCCAACAGCAGCGCCCCAACCTCCCGCCTGACGCCCGTCATCGGCGGGTCCAGCCGCGCGAACGAGCCCGCAAGCGCCTCTAGTTGCCCGGAGGACTTCAGCGCGTCCTTGCGGCCTAAGTTTGCCACAACACGATGGCGCACCCTGCCGGCCTCGTCGCGGTAGCCCTCGACCATCTGAAGGTAGGTGTAGGAGCGCGTCCCACGGCGAACCGTAGTCTCCTTGACGAACATGTTGCCACAACGCTACCCGTCCGTTCGGACGGACAGCACAGGACAACCAGACCACAGTTGCCACAACAAGCCACACCGCAGCAGGCCAGCGACCCCCGCAACCCTCCCCGCCAACGGCCATTTCAGCCGGCGCTACCGCGCCGGGCCGCGGAAAACGGGGCTAGCGCTAGCGCACCGGTCGCCTGGCCCAACGGTTACAAGACGCCCACGGCGATCGGATCTGTCGGGCCGCGCTGCTAGACCGTTGCCCATGCTGCTGGAGCTGCGGGTGGAGAACCTCTTGCTGATCGAGCGCGCCGAGCTGCGGCTCGCGCCGGGCTTGAACGTGCTGACGGGGGAGACCGGCGCGGGCAAGACCGTGCTCGCCCACGCGCTCGACCTGCTGCTCGGCGGTCGCGCGCGCGCCGGGATCGTCCGCCCGGGGGCGAGCGAGGCGTACGTCGAGGGGGCATTCGAGCTCACTCCGGCCCTGCGCCACCGGTTGGGAGAGCGCCTGTCCGACGACGCGCAGGAGCTCGTGCTGGCGCGGCGCGTGAGCTCGGAGGGCCGCACGCGCGCGTACATCAACGGGCGCTCGGCGAGTGTCGGCGAGCTGCGCGACCTGGGGTCCGAGCTGTTGTCGTTCTACGGCCAGCATGAGCATCGCAAGCTGATGCTGGCGTCGGCCCAGATGGAGATCCTCGACGCCTACTGCGGGCCCGAGCAGGCTGGGCGCCGGGCGGCCTTCGAGCAGGCATACGTCCGTGCCGAGGGCCTTGCAGCGTCGCTGAAGGGCTTGCGCGAGCGGGCCGGTGAGCGCGAGCGCGAGCTCGATCTCGTGGAGTTCGAGCTCTCGGAGATCGAGTCGATCGCCCCCGAGGAGGCGGAGTCAGGCGAGCTTCGCCGCGAGCGGGAGCGCCTGCGCCACCTCGACGGGCTGCGCGCCGCGGGGCTCACCGCCGCCGAGGCGCTGACCGCCGAGACGGGCGAGGGCGGTGCGGCCACGCTACTCGGCGCCGCCGAACGGGCCCTGGGCGCTCTGGACGGCGTCGATCCGGCGATGGACGCGCTGTCAGAG
>JALYZL010000025.1 GCA_030948875.1 Actinomycetota bacterium | reverse complement strand
ACACCCTTCAGAGCAGCGACGGCACGAGCCCCGTCCCGCCGGCGACGGTGCAGGCGGTCACCGCGCTGCCCCAGGTGCAGGCGGTCGCGAGCCTGACGAGCGCCGAAGGACGACTGGGCCGCAGCGGGCTCGTAACCGCCGAAGGCGTCGACCCGAGCACGTTCGGGCAGGTCTACCGGTTCGACTGGGTGAACGGATCGGCCGCCACCCTCACCGGGCTCCAGCCGGGCGACGTGCTCGTCGAGCAGGACACCGCCCGCTCGGCGCACCTCGCGGTGGGCGACCAGGTCCCCATGACCACGGAGACCGGCATCCAGCGCACCATGACCGTCCGCGGGATCTACCGCGACCAAGCGATGCTCCAGGGGTTCGTGGTGCCGATCTCGTTGTTCGATCGGATCTTCCATCAGCCCCGCCTCCAGGCCGTTTTCGTGCGGCTCGGCGCCGGCGGCGACAAGGCCGCCGCCGGGCACGAGCTCACTCACGCCCTGGCGCCCTTCCCCGGCGTCGTCGCCCGGTCCACCCAGCAGGTGAAGTCCGTCGTGGCGAGCCACGTCAACAGCGTCCTCGCGCTCTTCTACGCGCTCCTCGCACTCGTGGTCGGGATGTCGCTGCTCGGCATCGTCAACACCCTGTCGCTCTCGCTCCACGAGCGCACTCGCGAGCTCGGGATGCTGCGCGCGCTCGGGATGACCCCTGAGCAGACACGAGTGCTGATCCGCGACGAGAGCATCATTACCGCCGCGCTGGGCGCTATCGCCGGGGTGATCCTTGGGGTCCTGCTCGCGTGGATCGTCACCCTGGCGCTGGCGGGGGACGGGGTTGTGTTCGCGCTGCCGGTACTGCAGGTGCTGGGACTGCTGGTGCTTGGGTTGGTGGCGGGCGTGGCTGCGTCCGTCCTACCCGCGCGCCGGGCCACCCGGCTCAACGTGCTCGACGCGATCGCGCAGGAGTAGCTCTGGTCCGCCGAGCGCTCCTGGCTCTGGTGGCGGTGTCGTTGTCTCTGCTCGCCGGAGGCTGCGGTTGCTCGAGCCCGCTGACCACCCCGCCCCCACTGGCGAGCGAGCTGTCCTACTTCCCGACCCGGAGCCCGTTCGTGGCGACGGTGGCGACGTATCCGCGCGGTGCCGCCGTGCAGAACGTCGAGGCCCTGCTCGGTGCGTTCCCGCTCGCGAAGCTCGCGATCAGCGCGCTCGAGTCCACGCTCTCCTCCGCCGGGGTCAACTACCAGCGCGACGTCGAGCCGCTGTATGGAAACCCGATCGTCCTCAGCGCCCTCCGGCTCTCAAGCGCCTCTTCGCTGCGGGGCTCGACCTTCCTCGCGGTCCGGATCACCAAGAGCGCCGCCAAGCTCGCAGCCCTGGTCAAGGGAATTCACGGCCTAACTGCGGGGGGCACCGTGGACGGCGCGACCCTTTACCGGGCGGGCCCGGCGGCGCTGGCGGTGGACGGCGCAACGGCGGTGCTCGGCTCCTCTCCGGCCGAGGTGAGCGCGGCACTGAATCGCCATGCCCACGGCGGCGGGCTCACCGCCGCCGATTACGCCAAGGCGATGGGCAGCCTGCCCCGGAACACCTTGGCGCAGGCCTTTGGCAGCGTCGCGGGTGCCGTGTCCTCCTCACAGGCGCACCGGATCCCCTGGGTCGCGGCCATCAGGGGATACGCCGTTTCGCTCAGCGCCACGAGCACGGGCATCACGGCCCAGCTACGCCTCGACACCTCGGGCGCTCCGCTCACCACTTCCGAGCTGCCGATCACGCCCGGGTCGGCGGCTCCGTTGCTCGCAGGCACGCTCCCGATCGCGGTCGGGGTGCGCGATCCCGCTCGGACCATCGCCTTCATCGAGGCGGCCTTGCGCAGCGTCGACCCGGCCGCGTACGCCCGGTTCATACGACGCGAGATCGCCTCCAGGCGCAAGACCGGCTATGACCTCAACGCGTTCGTCGGGATGCTCACGGGCAACTTGATCGTCGAGAGCGACACGCGGACGACGATGGTCAGAGCGGACGTGAGCAACCGGGCGAGCGCCGCGCGCCAGCTCGCGCGGTTCCCGGAGCTAGCGCGCTACATCTTCCCCACCGCCAAGAGCGTGACCCGTCAGCCGGGCGGCTTCTATGGCGTCAAGGAGGCGCGCGGCAAGTCCTTCGAGCTCGGGCTCGTCGGCAGCGAGTTTGTAGCCGGCATGGCAACGCCGGCCCAGCTCCGGGCATTCGCTACCGCGCCCGCCACTCCGGTCCCGAACGCCCAGGGCTCGGTTGCATTCCGGATTAGCTTACTCGAGCTGCTGCAGCTCGGGCTGGGCAAGCCCCCGAACCCGCTCCTCGCGCCGATCCTCACGGGGCTCAGCGATATCACCGGCTCGGTGTCGGCCACGCCGAGCGCACTCAGCGGGCAGCTGGGGCTCGGCGTGAAGTAAGCCGCTCGGCCCGAGGATGTGCGTGCGCGTGACATCTGTTCTGCATCGATCGCAGACCGGGAGAGCTGGTGAGATGGGGCTTTGGAGGCACGTTAGAGCCGGATTCGGTGAGCGAAACGTTGCCGGTCGGATTGCGCGTGGTCAAAGGCAACGCCAGCTGAAAGCTCCGAACTGCTTTAGCGTTCCCGAGAATGCGGCGGTGGACACGCTTCGAGCCCGCACGTCGAATCTGGGAAGCGGATTGGCTGGTTGATCGCGGCGATCATCCGCCGGACGTCGCGTCGACTGCGGAGCACGATGACCTCACCGTCACGCCCCTCAAGGAGCCCCAGAATCCGCGGACGCTGGCGTCGACGAAAGGAGCTGACCCAGCGAATGAATTCCCAGCTGATGCGGTCGTAGACTCCGACGTCGGGGCGTAGCTGCCCGCGGAAGCGGACCCGGCGACGAAGGATCCCCATCAGACACGCTCTCGTCGACACATCCAGAAAGATCACGGTGCCCGCGGCGGCGAGCCGTTCAGGGAGCACACCTGCCTTCATCCCATCGATGATCCATCGGTCGCGAGACACGAGCTCGGAGTGGCACCGAGCCCATTGCTCGGGAGTTGACTCCAAGCGCTGCCCGCCGATCTCGCGCCAGTAGTGCGCGTCGATGTGGATGACCGGCAGATCGAGCAGTTCCCCGAGCCGGCGCGACAGCGTCGTCTTGCCAGAGCCGCCACACCCGATCACCGCGATCCGATCCACCACCACGAACGTAGAACGCGCATCGGACGCCACGCTGGGCTGGGTGGGATGATCCGGTCTGGTGACGCTGGCTCAAGCGCTCGTGAAGTACAACCGCGTCCACGGCACGAGTCTCAAGTTGTGCGGCTCACACCGCGGCGGTGAGGTCGGCGCCAGCGATACCGGGCCGAGCTACCGACCCCGCCTCCGCCGGGACCGCCAGCACGCCGAGCCCGCCAAGCATCGTCACGAGGGTCCCAGCGAGTCCTCTCATCGCGCGACACTTAGCGACGGCGACGGCGACGGCGACGGCGCCAGCGCCGGTCGAGGGCTTATCGCGCCCTGGTGGGTCGCCGCACGCCGAGGAGGATGTTTCCGGCGTCGTCAACGGCGATGCATTGCGATGTCGAGCCGCACGACACGTCGGTGAGGACGTGGGGGTCGCGGACCCGGGTGTGGGTCCAGGCTTGTGCGCCGCCGGTCGGGTCGGTCGAGCTCGTTAGCGCTCCGTCGCCGACCACGACGCACAGGGATGTCGAACGGCAGATGATCGCGGTCGGATAGTTCGGCGTGGCACCGCTCGTGAAGGTCCAGTTAGTCGCCTCGCCTTGCGGGTCGGTTGGCGTGCTCGCCGGGTTGGTGGTGGTGTAGAGGTTGCCGCCATTGTCGACGGCCACGCACAGCGATGCCGACGGGCAGGATACGTAGGTGCCGTTGCCTTCTCCGGGGTACAGGTGCGCGAACGTCCACGGGGGTTGAGCGAGCGTGGGAGTGGTCGAGGTCATGACGTTGAAGTCGGAGTCGACCGCGACGCAGAGCGTCACGATCGGGCAGGAGACGTCCGTTATGGGGTTCGACCCGTCGGTTGATCCGCCGTCGGGGTCGATGAGGCGCGCTCTCCAGTCGGGGGTTCTGGCGGTGGGGCGGGTGGAGACCTCGGCGTAGCCGGTCCCGACGGAAACGCACAATGCTCTCGACACGCACGAGACCGACCCGTAGTTGTCAGCGGAGTCGGGCGAGCCGCGACCGCCGAACGGCGTGGTCACCTTCCATGCCGCCGCGCCACCGGTGGGATGGGTTGAGGTGAAGATGTCCCCGGCGCCGTCGATGGCGACACAGAGCGACACCGACGGGCACGACACGTCCAGCAGGGCATGTGGATAGGAGGCCGGCGGGGCGGAGTACGGCGGGTCGAGTTCGGTCACGGTCCACGGCCGCCTACGGTCCCACGGTCGCGTCGAGGTGACCAGGTTCCCGGCGTCGTCGACGGCGACGCACAGCGACGGCGCTGGACAGGAGATCGCCGCGAGCGAATCAATGCCTACTACGGATGAAACTGTCCAGGCCGTCGCGCGGCGGGTGGGATGCGTCGAGGCGATCAGATCGCCTGTGTCGTCCGCGGCCACGCAGAGCGACGGCGAGGGGCACGAGACCGCCGTCATCGTCTCCCCGATCGACGCGATCTTCCACGCCCGCGGGCCACCACTGGGGCGGACCGAGCTAAGGATGTAACCAGAGGCACCATCCATGACGCACAACGACGCCGAGGGGCACGACACAGCGTTGAGAACGGCGATGCCTTGGCCCGGGGGCAGAACCCCGCTGAGATCGGTCGCCCGCCAGGCGCGCCGGCCATCGGTCGGCCGCCGCGAGTTGAAGGCAACCCCGGATTGGTCCACCGCGACACAGAACGTCCGCGACGGGCACGACACACCCGCAAGCGACGCTCCAAGCCTCTCCGGATCGATCGTTGCGGCCTTCCACGCGCTCCTGCCGCCGGCCGGGTGGGTCGAGCTCAGCACGCGCCCTCGGTTCGCGTCCACCGCGACGCACAAGGCATTCGACGCGCACGAGATGGCCACGAGCTCGTCGTGGAGATTGGTCGTCCTCCAAGAGCCAGTACGTGCGCTCGGGTGAGTCGAGGTCACGACGTTCCCCGAACCATCGACCGCGACGCACAGCGAACAGTCGGGCACGACACCGCAGTCAACGTGTGGCCGCGGTCGACGCGTGCGGATCGCCAGGCGCGCGGCCCACCGTTCGGATCGATGGAAACGAGCACACGTCCGACCCAGTCCGTGGCCACGCACAGCGACACCGATGGGCACGACACGCCGGTCAGTGTCGTGTTGCCATCGATTCGGCTGACCTTCCACGCGCCGGTACCACCCTCGGGATGAACCGAGACCATGACCTGACCAGCGGTCCCCTGCTCAGTCTCCATATATCCCGCACCACCGTCCACGGCAACACACAACCTCACCGATGGACACGACACCGCATTGATCGCGTTCCCGGCACCATACGGGCGATGACTGTCAACGAGCCGGGGAGCCGACCAAACAAACGACCCGGCGGCGGCCGCCGCCGC
>JALYZL010000601.1 GCA_030948875.1 Actinomycetota bacterium | reverse complement strand
CACCAACTCGGCGCCCGCCGGCTCGGCCCCCGCCATCACCCACAGCGCTCGCTCCGCCGTGCTCACGTCACGCGCGAACACGGTGACGCAGTCGAGCGTGCGGCAGGCGGGGACGACGCCGGCGACGGGAACGATCCCCCGCGTCGGCTTGACCCCGATCAGGCCCTGGAAGGCGGCGGGGACACGGCCCGAGCCCGCCGTGTCGGTCCCCAGCGCGAGGTCGACGATGCCGAGGGCGACGGCCACCGCCGATCCGCTGCTCGACCCGCCGCTGACGTAGTCCGGGCGGCGGGCGTCGCGCACGGCGCCGTACGGCGAGCGGGTACCCACCAGGCCGGTGGCGAACTGATCGAGGTTCGTCTTGCCGAGCACGAGCGCGCCGGCGGCCCGGAGCCGAGCGACGACGGGTGCGTCGACGCTCGGCTTGTAAGCGTACGCTGGGCACCCGGCCGTGGTCGGCAGCCCGGCGACATCGATGTTGTCCTTGACCGCCAAGAGCGCGCCGCGCAGCGGCAGCTCCCGCGCCGGCTCCGCGTCGAGGATCTCCGCGTCGGCGAGCACGTCCTCGAGGGGCCGTAGGGTGATCCACAGCTCGGGCCGGTCCACCTCGACGATCCGCGCGTAGGCCTCTCGCACGCGGGCCCCGGCGCTCATGGAGCCGCCCGCGGGATCACGACCACCAAAGCCCGACCCGATTCGACATGGTCGCTGACGCCGACGAGCACGTCAGCCACCTCGCCGTCACAAGGCGCCTCGAGGGCAGTCTCCGTCTTCATCGCCTCGAGCGTGAGCAGCCGGTCACCGCTCGAGACCGCGTCGCCGGGCCGCACCTCAATCCTCCACACGCTCGCCGTGCACGGCGCCTCGACGACCACGGCGCCCGGGGGCACGGTCACCTCGCGCGCGGGCGGCGCGGTTTCGGGCTCGGGCCGGGGGTCGAACTCGCCGGCCGCGGCCCACGCCTCGCGCTCGGCCGCGAAGGCGGCGGCCTGCCGAGCCCGGAAGGCAGTGATCGAGTCCGCTTCGGCGGCGAGGAAATCGAGATGGTCGGCGAGGGTGAAAGTGCCCTCCTCGGTCGCCGGGTCAAAGCGGCCGGCCTCCATGTCGGCGCGCAGCTCGAGCAGCTCTTCGGCGCCCACCGGATACCAGGAGATGCGGTCGAAGAAGCGCAGCAGGTACGGCTCCTCGGCGAACGGTCCCATCCGGCGAAAGCGCGACCACACCTGCGTGGTGCGCCCGACGAACTGATAGCCCCCCGGGCCCTCCATCCCGTAGATGCACAGGTAGGCGCCGCCGATGCCGACGGAGTTCTCCGCCGTCCACGTCCGGGCCGGGTTGTATTTCGTCGTCACCAGGCGGTCCCGGGGGTCGAGCGGCGTGGCCACCGGAGCTCCGAGGTACACGTCGCCGAGGCCGAGCACCAGGTATTCGGCCTGGTAGACGATGCGCCGTACCTGCTCGACGTCCTCGAGGCCGTTGACGCGGCGGATGAACTCGATGTTCCACGGGCACCACGGCGCGTCGTCGCGGACTCTGGCCATATAGCGCTGGGTCGCCTCGCGGGTGGCGGGGTCATCCCAGGACAGCGGCAGGTGCACGGCGCGCGAGGAGACGGCGAGCTCGCGCGTGGCCGGCAGCTCGTCCTCGAGCCCCCGGACCAGGCCGAGCGCGCGGCGCAGGTCGAGACGGTCGGGGTCGAGCTTGACCTGGAGCGAGCGAACACCCGGGGTAAGCTCGAGGACGCCGGGCACGTGCTCACGGGCCACGGCCTCGGCGAGCGCGTGCACGCGCATGCGCAACCCGAGGTCGAGCACCATCTCGCCGTACTCGACGAGCAGGTTGTCGTCCCCGCTCCGGCGCCAGGTGACCGACGGAGCGGCGGGACCAGCCTCACGCCGGCCGAGGATCCCGTCGTCGCCGTCCGGGAAGCACTGGAGCGCTGACCCGGGTGCGCCCCGCAACTCGCCGGCGCCACGCTCCCCGACGTCGACGAAGCGCACCTCGTCCCCGGGCCGGAGCTGGCCGAGCTTCCAGCGCTCGGCGAGCGCCACCGTCGCCGGGCACACAAACCCTCCGAGCGACGGCCCGTCGGGGCCGAGGATGATGGGGAGGTCGCCCGTGTAGTCGACCGAGCCGACGCTGTAGGGCGTGTCGTGGATGTTCGAAGGGTGAAGACCCGCCTCGCCTCCGTCCTTGCGGGCCCAGCGGGGTCGGGGACCGAGCAGGCGTACTCCCGTGCGCGCCGAGTTGAAGTGGACCTGCCACCGGGTGGCGTAGAACGCCTCGATGTCCTCCCGGGTGAAGAACTCCGGCGCCGCGTGCGGGCCCGTGGTGACGCCGATCTCCCAGGCG
>JALYZL010000018.1 GCA_030948875.1 Actinomycetota bacterium | reverse complement strand
ATTCAAGTGACCTCCTGACAGGGCCGCGGTTGCCACACACAACCGCTATGAAAGCCCTGCTCAGGAGGACATTTAAACCTCAGCCCCGGACGGAACCACCCGCACTATGCGGTGGATCCAGGCTAAGGTGTCGGCGACGCTCACCGGTCTCCCACCCCACGCGACCTACCACGTGCGACTGGTGGTGAGCGGCGCGGGCGGCCTGTCCTACAGCGCGCCGCGGACGTTCACGACGGGAAACGGCTCGCGCCAGCGCGGCCGCCGTCACCGCTCCGGGCACCACTAGCCCCCGCGCGCGCCTCGTAGACTGCCCGCGCGTGAAGTTCGAGAAGTGGCACGCGCTCGGCAACGACTACGTCATCGTCGAGGCTGGAGACCTCCCGGGGGAGCTCACGCCCGCGCGCGTACGGGCGATCTGCGCCGCGCACACGGGCGTGTTCGCCGACGGGGTCCTGCTCCTCTCAGAACCCGACGAGCCCGGCTACGTCGCCCGGCTGCGGATCTTCAACCCCGACGGCTCCGAAGCCGAGCTCTCGGGCAACGGGGCGCGAGAGGCGATCCTCTATCTGCGCCGGCGCGGCTGGACCCAGGAGGACACCTTTCGGGTCCAAACCGCCGCCGGCGAGATCCGCCCGACGATCGCCTCGGAGACGACCTGCACTGTCGACATGGGCCGGGCGCGCCTGCGCTCGGCCGACTACCCGGCGGGCGAGGACGACGGGCGCGGCGAGCTGACGGTGGCGGGGCGGACCTGGCGTTTCCAGCACGTGCAGGTGGGAAACCCCCAATGCTCGATCCCAGTCGAGGACGAAGGCGAGCTGGCGGCCCTCGACCTCCCCGCCATCGGACCCGATATCGAGCACCACCCGCTATTCCCGAACCGCACCAACGTATCCTGGTTCACCGTCCTCTCACCCGGGCGAATCCGCGCGCGGATCTTCGAGCGGGGGACGGGGGAGACCCTGTCGAGCGGCACCGGTGCGACCGGCGCCGCCGTGAGCTACGTCCTGCGGGGCGGTGACTCGCCGGTCACGGTCGTGCTCGACGGCGGCGAGCTCGAAGTCGAGGTGGGAGAGGACTTGCACATCGACCTGACCGGCTGGGCCGTGCCCGTGTTCCGCGGCGAGCTCACCCCCGAATTCCTGGAGGAACTGGATGCGACCGAGTAGACGCCTCGAGCAGATCCCGCCCTATCTGTTCGCCGAGCTCGAGCGCAAGATCGCCGCCAAGCGCGCCGCCGGCATCGACGTCATCAGCCTCGGGATCGGCGACCCGGACATGCCGACCTACGCCCCCATCGTCGAGGCCGCCCAGCGCGCTGTGGCCGATCCAGGCACGCACCGCTACCCCTCCAATCGCGGGCGCGCCGAGTTCCGCGAAGCCGTCGCCGCGTTCTACCAGCGGCGCTTCGGGGTCACGCTCGACCCCGAGACCGAGGTGATGCCCGCGATCGGGGCGAAGGAGTGCATCTTCAACCTGAACCTGGCGTTCCTCGACCCCGGCGACGTGGCGCTCGCGGCAGACCCCGGCTATCCCGTGTACACGGGCGGTCCGCTGCTCGCCGGCGCCGAGGCGTCGTTGATGCCCCTGCTCGCCGAGCGCGGCTTCGCCCCCGACCTCGAGGCGATCGCTCCCGGCGCCCTCGAGCGCGCCCGGTTGATGTTCCTCAATTACCCCAACAACCCCACGGGCGCCGTCGTCCCCGACGGCCTGTTCACCGAGGTCGTCGAGCTCGCCCAGCGGACCGGCGTGCTCGTCGTCCACGACAACGCCTACAGCGAGACGACCTACGACGGCTACGTCGCGCCCTCGTTCCTCGCCACGCCGGGGGCCAAGGAGGTCGGCGTCGAGGTCTTCTCGCTCTCCAAGGGCTACAACATGACCGGCTGGCGCTGCGCGGCCATCGTCGGCAACGCCGATGCCATCGCCGCCTACTGGCGGCTCAAATCGAACATCGACTCGGGCCTCTTCGAGGCGGTTCAGCTCGCGGGCGCGGCCGCGCTCGCACCCGAGGTCGACGCCGAGGTACGGGCGATGAACGCCGTCTACCGGCGCCGCCGCGACCTCGTGTGCGAGGCTCTCCGCGACGCCGGGGTCGAGGTCGTTCCTCCCAAGGGGACGATCTACGTCTGGGCTCCGATCCCGCCGGGCTTCGCGTCGGCCGCCGCCTATTGCGAGCACGTCCTCGAGCAGGCCGCGGTGGTGATCTCGCCCGGCGGCGCCTACGGGCCGAGCGGCGAGGGGTTCTTCCGCATCTCGCTCACCACGCCGGACGACCTGCTCCTCGAAGCGGTCGCCCGGCTGCGCCGGCTCTAGCGCACGTGCTCCAGGCTTCGCGCCGGTACGATGCGGCCTAGTACATGGCCAGCCGCAAAGAGCTAAAGGAGCGCGCCCGGCAGGAGCGACTTGCCCGTGAGGCGGAGCTTGCCGCGGCCGCGCGGCGCAAGCGCGTGCTGACGCTCGCCGGCGCGGGCGCCGCCGTGGTCGTGATCGCGGTTGTGGCGGCGATCGCGATAGGGAGCGGTGGTGGCGGGTCGAGCGCGTCCGGGAAGCTGAGCAAGCAGGGATCGACACCTCAGCTCAAGCTCAGCTCGCTGACGGCGCTCGGACCCTTGAGCTCTCCTGGGT
>JALYZL010000557.1 GCA_030948875.1 Actinomycetota bacterium | reverse complement strand
GACCAGCCCTGATCCTGGGAACTATCCTGCTCGCTGCGGGCCTCTACTTCCTGTACAAGCAGCACGTCTTCCCGAAGTTTGGGAACTTCCCGAACGGTAAAGCGCCGGTTGACGGCGAGGCCTTTTTTGGGATTTTCGGCGCCAACGGCTGGACCGGAATGCTTACCGCGGTCGGCGGCGGCCTGCTCCTCTTCGGAGCCGCACAGCATCTGCTCGCCAAGACGATGAGTCTGATCGTCGGTGTAGCTCTCGGCGCCGCGGCGATCATCGCGCTCGTCAGTGGCAACGTGCTGGGGCTGGCTGCCGCCAACGGCTGGACCGAGATCGGGTGGGGCGTTGTCGCGGCGATCCTCTTATTCAACACGGTTATTCCGCGCCGTCGCACGACTGTCGCGACGGGCTACGCGGGCGGCGTCGGGCGGCGGCGAGCTAGCGCAGTCGAGCCGGCGGGGGCAGGTACGGCAGCAGCCACCGAGCAGGATCGCGTCGCTAACAGGCATGCTCGCGCGGACGAGTATCCGGACACGCGGCTCCGCCGCGGCGATTCTCCCTACGCGTCGGAGACCGAGCGCGAGGGCGATTTGCCGCCAACCCGGACCGAGCATTCGGTGGCGTCGGACCGGGACGTCGAGCGATCGCCCGAGCCGGGCGCTTCGGGTTCCGAGGACGCGACGGTCCGGCCGAACCCCGAGTCGTAGGCTCACACCCCGGAGACCGCGAGCGAGCGCGCGAGCGTCCGCCCTGACCAATGCGATCGTGCCTGCAGCCTCGGTTCTAGCTCCGCGGTCGAGAGAGGTCCACACCGACCGCGAGCGGACTCCTGGTCCGGACGGCTGCAAGTTCCCGGCGGCGCTCGACGGACTGTCCTTACGGAGAATCCGGAGCCATCAACGCCGATCCAGGCGCCCAGACACGACTGGTCCGGACGAGGACCGGGCGGTCCGAGATCGACCTCGTTGCGCTCCCTCTTTGGGCTGTCGGCTCGTAGAGCAGAAGCCTCCGAGCGCCGATTCACGGCCTCCGAGACGCCTCCTTCGGAACGCGAGCAGCCACGCCGATTCGCGCCCCAGCGCTATCGCCTCCCCGTAGCGATGGAGCAGTTTGACTTGGCGCTCGCCGGCGGCGCGTCGTAAGCAGCAGGTTCGTGCCGAGTTGCGAGCGTCTGCGTTCGCCGCTGGCTGCTAGCTGATCGCGCTGGAGCCATCCTCCGAGCAAGCGCCGACACCGATCCGCGACCGCCGGCGCTGTGCGCAGCCTGGCGCGCCGTAGCGTCAGCCTCGTCGCTGTCGCAACCCATGCAACTGGGCAGCCAGCTGGGGATTCAGGGCCGCCGCTTCCAGCGCCCCGTCATGGCCGTGTTGAGCGCGAGCGCCTCTGGCCAGCATGCGCGGGTCATTTTCGATGTGTGTGGATCCGTTGAATCTGGGGTGTGGAGACTCCCGGCCGCCGCCTAGGGTGTTGTTCGCGCCCGGAGCGCTTTCAAGGAGCCACAAGACCGGCCGGACGAGGCCCGGCGCCCGCCGTCGAGTGGCACCGACTCGGTGCGCGTGTCGGCCAGGCTGACTGACCGATTCGATGGGTCGTTGGAGATGACGGCCCCCCTGTCGCGTTGGGCTGCGATGGCCCGTGGCGCCGTCCCCGCCTGTTGTCCTCAGGTCTTCGGTAGAGGCGGCTTGCGATCCGCTCGCACGGGCGGGCGTCGGCTTCGCGAGGAATGGGTCGTCGGGGGCGCGGGGGAGGCTTTCCTTGGCGCGTTGTTTTGCTGGTGTGGGGTCGGTAGCGTGTTGGGGGTCGATGCGTCGGCTTGTGGGGATTTCGTTCGCTTTTGAGGATCCGGTGCACGGCGGGTTTTTGCGTTTCGGGGATGTGACGGTGCTGACTGGGCGCAACGATTCGGGGAAGACGCGGGTTCTTCGGCGGATCGAGATGGTGTTGAGGGACCCCTGGCTCGCTGTGATGGTCGACGTGTTCGGGATCGTCTCCAGTGGTTCACCCGGCGGCGGTCGAGGCGTGCGCGGCGCTTGAGCGGATCGCGGGCGGTCTGCTGGCCGATTTCATCGCCGACGAGTATCGGCTCGAGGTCACGCCGG
>JALYZL010000542.1 GCA_030948875.1 Actinomycetota bacterium | reverse complement strand
GCGCAGGCCGCGGCCCGCGAGCTCCTCGAGTGTCAGTCCGGCGTAGAAGGGCACCGCGTCGACAAGCTGCGCAAACACCTCCGGGCTGGTCGACACGCCCATGTCGTGGCCGATCCGCCGTCCCAGCTCGGCGAGCACCGACCAGCCGGCGCGAACCTCGTCGGGATGGGCGATGGCGATGCGCAGCCGTTGCAGGCGCCCGTCGGGGTGCACGACGGTGCCCTCCTTCTCAGCGTGCGACTCGGCGGGAAAGACGACGTCGGCGTGCTCGCGGATGCCCTCGGTGAGGACCGAGGCGTGAGCGACGACGAGGGCGGCCTGGCCGAGCGCGCGCTGCCACAGGGAGCGGTCAGGGAGGTCGCGCACCGGATCGGTCTCGAACAGGTACAAGGCGGTCAGCGCGCCATCCGCGGCGGCGGCTGCCATCTCTGCCGCGGCGCGGCCCTTGAGCTCAGGGGCCAGCGCGGTGTAGCCGGGGCCGGCGTCAGGGAGCACGCCCGCTTCGCGCAGCCCCCGCCCGTTGGCGACGGCGGGGATCTCGAGCAGCCCGGCGCCCTCGCGGGCTCCCAGCCCGAGGAGGTCGGCGACCTTGAGCAGGTGGGGGAGCGCGTCGGCGCCGATCCGCTCGCCCCACACGATGACCACCTCCTTGCCGCCATCGCGCAGCAGCTGCGCGAGCTCGCCGGACCGCGCCGGATGCGCGGCGCCGTCACCGCGCAGCTCATCGGCAAGTCCGGCGAGGAAGGCCGCTTCTGCGCCGGGGGCGATGCGGAGGGTCACCGTTGCGTTCGGGTCGAGCGTGCTCGGACGCGCGGTGGCGACGGCTAGCTTGGTGGCGTGGCGGCGTACGCCCTTGCGGATCCGGAGATCGAAGATGGGGGCGTCTTCCTGGGGCTCGCAGCCGACCACGAGCACGGTGTGGGCGAATTCGAGGTCGGGCACCGTGGCCTGGAGCGCCGGGGCCGCGGCGGCGCGCGCGAGCGCGAGCGGGACCGAGCCTCCGACGCGGGAGTCGATGTCGTTCGAGGTCAGCCCCTCGCGCAGGAGCCGCGCGAGCAGGAAGCCCTCCTCGTTGCTGGCGCCGCCGCCCACGAGCGCCCCGAGCTTCCCGCGATGACTCGCGAGGCCGGCGGCGACCTCGAACGCGCGCTCCCAGGATGCCTCGCGCAGTTCGCCTCCCTCGCGGACCATCGGTGCCGTGATCCGCTCGTCGACGTGGATCGCCTGGTAGGCGAAGCGCCCCTTGTCGCACAGCCAGCCGTCGTCGACCTCGGGATGCTCGCGCGCGAGCACGCGCATGACCTTCTCGTCGCGCACGGTGAAGGAGACGTTGCACTGGGCCGGGCACAGCGTGCACACGCCGCCCGCGTCCTCGATGTCCCACGGGCGCGCGCGGAAGCGGTAAGGCTGCGAGGTGAGCGCCCCGACCGGGCAGAGCTCGATGATGTTGCCGCTGAAGGGCGCCACGTACGGGTGCCCGTCGTGGGTGGCGACGAATGTGTGGGCGCCCCGCTCGGCGAAGATCAGCTGATAGTCCTCGGCGACCTCTTGGGAGAAGCGCACGCAGCGGTAGCAGAGGATGCAGCGCTCACGGTCGATGGCCACCAGCGGTGACAGGGCGAGGGGCTTGACGAAGTGCCGCTTGGGCTCGATGAAGCGCGAGCGGCCGGCGCCCCAGCCGAAGGTGATGTCCTGAAGCGGGCACTCTCCGCCCTTGTCGCACACCGGGCAGTCGAGCGGGTGGTTGACGAGCAGGAACTCGACGATGGCGTTCTGGGCCCCGCGCACTCGCTGGGTCTGGGTGTGGACAACCATCCCGTCCTTGACCGGCGTCGAGCACGACGTCTGGAGCTTGGGGATCCCCTCGATCTCGACCAGGCACATGCGGCACGCCCCGACCGGCTTGCCGAGCTTGCGCTCGAAGCAGAAGTAGGGGATCTCGATGTCGCTCAGGCGGGCGGCCTCGACGAGCATCTCGCCCTCAGGCGCGCGCACCTCGCGCCCGTCGATCGTGAGCTGGATGATCTTTGGCTCCGGGCGCGGCATCAGTGCACCGGCATCGGACCCGCGTACTCGTCCGCGACTCCGAGCGCGACCACGTCCTCCAGCGCCCCGCTCCCCGCCCGCTCCCGCGCCGCCTCGATGTGTGCTTCGAGCTCGGGGCGGTACTTCTCGATCATCGAGCCGATCGGCATCGCCATGGCGTCGCCGAGGACGCACAGGCAGTTGCCGATGATCTGCTCCTGCACCGAGGCCATGATGTCGAGGTCCATCGGCGTCGCCTCCCCCGAGTCGATCCGCGCGAGCATCTTGACCGTCCAGTTCGTGCCCTCGCGGCACGGCACGCACTTGCCGCAGGACTCGTGCGCGTAGAACTTCGCGAGCTTGGTCGCGACCTCCATCACCGAATGGGAGTCGTCGACGACGATGATCGCCCCCGAGCCGAGCATCGAGCCCGCCTTGGCGAGCGAGTCGAAGTCGTAGGGGATGTCGAGGTCATCGGCGGTGAGCACGGGCGCGCTTGAGCCGCCGGGGAACCAGAGCTTGACCATGCGGCCGTCGGGCGGCCCGCCCGCAAGGTCGTAGATGATCTCGCGTGAGGGAATCCCCAGCTCGATCTCGTAATTACCGGGCCGCTTGACGTCGCCGGAGACGGACACGAGCTTCGTCCCCGTCGAGGTCTCGATGCCGATCTTCGCGTACTCGGCGCCCCCCATGGCGATGATGTGGGGGACGGTGGCCAGCGTCTCGACGTTGTTGATCAGCGTCGGGCTGTCGTACAGGCCCTCGACGGCGGGAAAAGGGGGCTTCAGGCGCGGGTTCCCGCGCTTACCCTCGAGCGAGTCGAGCAGCCCCGTCTCCTCGCCGCAGATGTAGGCGCCGGCCCCGCGGTGAAGCACGAGCGAGAGGCTAAGCTCGGAGCCGAGGATCCGCTCGCCGATGTACCCGGAGGCGCGCGCCTCTTCGATCGCTGCGTATATAAAATAAACCAGGTAGGAGTACTCGCCGAGGATGTAGACGAACGCGCGGTCGATCCCGCCCGCGTAGGCGGCGATGACGACGCCCTCGAAGAGCATGTGCGGGCTCTTCTGCATGAGCTCGCGGTCCTTGAAGGTGCCGGGCTCGGACTCGTCGGCGTTGCACACCAGGTACTTGTCCATGTCCCCCTTGGGGAGGAAGGAGACCTTCTTGCCCATCTGGAAGCCGGCGCCGCCGCGGCCCCTGATGCCCGAGGCCAGGAGCTCGTCAAGAACCTGCTCGCGCGTCATCTTGAGCGCCTTGCGCAGCGCGTCGTAGCCGCCCCGGCGCTCGTAGACGGCAAGCGTGTTCAGCCCCGGCTCGTCGATCCGGTCGAAGAGGATCTTCCTCATTTGGCTCGGGCTCCTGGATCCGCGGAGGGTCGCCGTTTCAGCTGCTTCTCCTCGAGTACGGTGCGCCCAGAGCGCAGATCCTCCACGATCCGCTTGGCGTCAGCGGGCTCGAGCGGGCCGATGTAATCGCCGTTGACTGACGCCATCGGGGCGATGTCGCAGGCCCCAAGGCACTCGAAGGAGCGGACGGTGATGTCGTCGTCCTCCTCGGCGGCGACGAGCATCGCCTCGTAGAGCGCATCGGCGCCGCGCAGCGAGCACGAGATGTTCGTGCACACGAAGACGTCGTTGGCTCCCTTGGGAGTGGTCACGAGCATGTCGTAGAAGGTCGCCACCGAGGTCAGGTAGGCCGGGGTCACGCGCATCACGGCCGCGACCTGCTGGATCGCCTCCGGCGAGCACCAGCCGTGCACCTGCTGCGCCGCGTGGAGGGCGGGAATCGAGGCCGAGTGATAATCGGGGTAGCGCGCCATGGCGGCCTCGATCGTCTTGCGCAGGCTGTCGGGGACGGGCGTGGTCGCCGGGTCGGGGACGACCGCGGGATCCTTGGTCAGGTCGACGGCGTCGTCCCACCCGGGCACGCGGGAGCCGTGGGCGAAGCGGGGAACGGGCGGGAGCTCGGGGGTGTCCCAATCCGTGCTTTGAGGGGGCGCCGGTTCGGGTGCCCGCGCGAGAGCGCGACTCGCTCGGCTCACCGGTCGATGCCTCGGGGAGGAAAGACGCGATTCGGTGGCAGCGTCATCACCGGTCAATTCCTCCCAGGAT
>JALYZL010000512.1 GCA_030948875.1 Actinomycetota bacterium | reverse complement strand
AGGCCGACCTGGTCGGCCGCCGGGTGGTGGCGGGGCCGGGGGGCACGGGCGGCTACGCCGAGCGCGCGGTCGTTGACGCGTCGCGCCTCATCGCGCTCGATGACGGCATGCCCATGCGCGAAGCGGTGGCGCTGCTCTCGGACGGTCGCACCGCCGTGGGGCTCATCAGGCTGGCGAGCCTGAGCCCAGGCGAGACGGCCGTCGTCGAGGCGGCAGCCGGGGACGTCGGGACCCTGCTCGTGCAGCTCGCCCGTACTGCCGGCGCGCGGGTCATCGCGCTTGTCGGCGGCGCGCGCAAGCTCGCCGTCGACGTGGTCTTCGACGGCGTAGGCGGAGCTGTCGGGCTGGCGGCGTCCGTGCTGCTCGGGCCGGGCGGGCGGTTCTTACCGTTCGGGATGGCCAGCGGCAGCTTCGCCAGTGGCATGGATGGCACGGTGCCCGCTGACCCATCGAGCGCCGAAAACTTCACGGTGCTACGCAGCGCGCGCTCGACCCCGGACGAGCTCGTCGCGCTCACGCGGGCGGCGCTCCGGGAGGCCGAGCTCGGGCGCCTGCGGCCCGTGATCGGCCAGGAGTTCGCGCTCGAGGACGCCGCCGCGGCCCACGCGGCCATCGAGGGCCGGGAGACAGTCGGCAAGACGCTGCTCGTGGTCGGTCACCCACCTGCGTCACCGGGTGGTGAATCGCTGACCCAGGCCTGAAACGCCGATCTCACCTCATCGGATACGCCGCGTAGCTGCGATAATCCGCCCTTGATGATGACCCGGCAGGAGGTCAGTGATCTGGTGCAGGCTGCGATGCAGCAGCGGGGGGTGACCTTCGCCGAGCTGGCTCAGGACCTCGGGCGACCGCCGGTGTGGGTGGCCGCGGCGGCGCTCGGTCAGCATCCCTTCACCCACGAGGAGGCGGAGAAGCTCGCGGCGCGGCTGGAGCTACCCGAGGAAGCCGTGGCCGTGCTCGAGCGGATCCCCATGCGCGGCGGCTTTGAGACGGCGGTTCCCGTCGACCCGACGATCTACCGCCTGTACGAGATCATCCAGGTGTACGGGCCGGCGCTGAAGGCGCTGATTCACGAGCAGTTCGGCGACGGGATCATGAGCGCGATCAACTTTCGCGCCGACGTCGAGCGCATGCCCGACCCAGCCGGTGACCGGGTGCGGATCACCCTCGATGGGAAGTTCCTCCCCTATCAGTGGGGCTAGCGCAAGCGCCGGGCTCCGGAACCGGCTCGCATGAGGGTGAAGGCGTGCCTCAACGGCGGGCGCACGCGGCCTGAGCACCGCTCGGTACCGCTGACGCCGGACGAGCTCGCCGCCGACGCCATCGCCGTCCGGCAGGCGGGCGCCTTCGCCGTGCACGTACATCCCCGCGACCGCGCCGGCGCGCAGACGATGTCGGCACGCGCATGCGACGCCGCCGTGGCGGCGATCCGCGCCGCCGCTCCCGGTCTCCCCGTGGGGCTCACGACCTTGGAGGCAATCGATCCCGATCCCTTCGCTCGGGCCGCTGCGATCACGGCGTGGCGGCACCGGCCGGACTTCGTCTCGGTGAACCTCTCGGAGCTCGGCTGGGCGGGAATCGTGCGCGCCGCCTCGCGCGCGGGGATCGGCGTCGAGGCAGGGCTGGCCACGCCCGCCGACGCCGAAGCGCTGGCGCGCGGGCCGTTCACCCATCAGGTCATGCGCGCGCTCATCGAGGTCGAGGGCGGAGCGGACGAGGCCCGCGCGATCGCCGAGCTCATCCCCGACGGGATCCCGCAGCTATGGCACGGCTACGGCCTGCGGACCTGGGAGGTGATCGCTGCCGCCGCCAGCGCTAGGATCGACGTCCGCGTTGGTTTGGAGGACACGCTCGTGCTCCCGGATGGCTGCCTCGCGCCAGGCAACGCCGAGCTGGTGGCCGCGGCGGTGGAGATGGCTCGGGATCGGGCGTAAGCGCCGCGGAGAACTACCGACCGTTGACTGCGGGTGTTCGCGGTCAACCGCGGGAAGGCATGTGCCGATGCTGTTCTCGTGCTTCCTTCCCGCCGTCACCTTCGCTCCAGGTCACCTCAGGCCTCGCCCTTGCCTTCCGGTCTCCGAGCGGCAAAGCAGCGCCACATGGCGATGGCGGGGCTCACCGTCTCACCCGTCCACGGCTGGCACTGTACCTGCGCGCGCTGCGCGCGGAAACCGAGCGCCCGAGACTGACGGTCACCGCTTCTCGCGCCACACGCGCTCAAAGGGCAGCCGCCAGGCGTGGGGAGCGATGAGCTGGTGAATGGCGTTCGGGCCCCAGCTCCCCGGCGCGTAGCGCTTGACCGGCGGCGGGTCCTCGAGCAGGGGCGCCGACCGCTCCCACAGGCTCTCGATGCCCTCGGCCGTGGTGAACAACGTGTGGTCGCCGCGCATCGCGTCGAGGAGGAGTCGCTCGTAGGCCTCGAGGACGTCGATGGCTTGCTCGGTCTCGCTGGTGGCGAACTGCATGCTGAGCTTGTCGAGCCGCATGCCTGGTCCGGGTCGCTTGCCGTAGAAGGACAGTGACAACCTTGAGGCATCGGCGAGGTCGAAGGTGAGATGGTCGGGACCGTGGGACCCGACTCCCGAGCCGACGGGAAACATGCTCTTGGGTGCTTCTCGGAAGGCGATGGAGACGATTCGCTGTCCCTCGGCCATCCGCTTGCCTGTGCGCAGGTAGAACGGCACTCCGGCCCAGCGCCAGTTGTCGATCTCGCACTTCAGCGCGATGAATGTCTCGGTGTCGGAGTGGGGTGAGACACCTTTCTCGGCGATGTACCCCTCGTACTGACCGCGCACGACGTGGCGCGGATCGATCGGCATGAGGGATCGGAAGACCTTGTTCTTCTCCTCGGAGATCGCCCGGGGCTCCAGCGCCGTGGGCGGTTCGATGGCCACGAAGGCCATTACCTGCAGTAGGTGGGTTACCACCATGTCCTTGTAGGCGCCGGTGTCTTCGTAGAACTCGACCCTGGTATCGAGCCCCAAGGTCTCGGGGATGTCGATCTGCACGTGGTCGATGAAATTGCGGCTCCAGATCGGCTCGAACAGCCCGTTGGCGAAGCGGAAGGCAAGGATGTTCTGCGCTGGCTCCTTGCCCAGGAAGTGATCGATGCGGAAGATCTGGCTCTCGGTGAAGGTCTCGTGCAGTTGTGCGTTCAGTCTAACCGCGCTTCCCAAGTCACTTCCGAACGGCTTCTCCATGATCACGCGTGAGCGCTCCACGAGTTGGGCGGACCTGAGCATGTCGATCACCTGAAGCGCAGCCCGCGGCGGAACGCTCAGGTAGTGAAGCCGAGAAGCGTTGTCACCGAGTTGCCGCTCGGCCGCGGCCACCGCCTCCGATAGAGCCGCCGGCCCGGCGCTCTGGGGCACGTAGTGAAGGCCGCCGGCGAACCGCGACCACGCCTCATCGGTCAGCGGCTCGTGCCCGAACTCGTCCACCGCGCTCCGAGCGAACTCTCGAAACGACGCGCTGTCATATTCGTCCAGCGAGGTGCCGATGATCTGGAGATCCGGGGCCAGCGCGGACAACGATAGGCGGGTCAGGCCGGGCACTAGCTTCCGGCGTGCCAGATCCCCCGTCGCCCCGAATAGCACCACGACGTGAGGGGGGATGAACTCCCGAGCGCCACGGGAGCGGCGGCGGGACGCCGGGTAGGCGATGTTCTCCTCGTTGGCGCCGGTCACGCTGTCGATGATGGCAGCTTAGTGACGCATGTCCGAGAGCACGGGCTCGATGATCCTCACCGCGAGCCAGCCGGCCGGCGGCTCGGGACAGGCGATGGCCGCGAGGACGATGTGGGTGACCCGGGCGTCGATGAGCTCGAGGATTTGCTCGTGGGTGCAGGCGGGTGCCGCCGGGTCCTGGCAGCGGACGAGGAGCTGTACCGAGCGGACGATCTCGACCGGGTCGCGGCCGATCGCCTCGCAGTGTCCGACCAGGATCTGGTTCTTGAGGCGGAACTCATCGACGGTCCGCGTGGGGAGGTTCCACACGTCCGCGTGCTTGGCGATCACGCGCAGCGCGAGCTGCTCCCCGGCGGCACCGGTCATGATCGGTGGATGGGGCTGCTGGACCGGCTTGGGCTCGCACACCGCGTCCCTGAGCCGGTAGGTACGCCCCTCGAAGTCGAAGGGCTCGCGCTCACTTCACATGCGCCGGATGATCGTGCAGGACCTCGGCGCGGTCGGCGATCGCCTCGCGCGCGGGCACGAGCGGGATGCCGTAGGCCTCGAACTCCCGTAGCGCAGGGTTCTCGCCGGCCATCCGGGCGTTCGCGGGTGCTGTCGCGCCGCCCGCTCCGATCACCGAAGACGAGGCGACCGCCGGCGATGACGTCCACGGTCGGCGCCATCTTCGCGCGGACGGCCGGCGGACGCAGGCGATTGCCCGTCACCATCACGCCGAGCCGCAGCCTGGTCGTCTGCGCGGCGAGCACGGCGAGCAGCGTCCAGGCTTCGAGCGGGGCGCCGCGCACGTCGCCGCGCAGGGGCACCATGTGATCCCCCAGCCACGCGTGCTCGATGGCGGGGATCGCGTCAGCGTCGCGCCAGGCCGCGAGGATGTCCTCGTAGGTGAAACCCATCTGGCTGGACTTGATCCCGAAGCTAACGCGCTCGCTCGGGAGAGCTCGCCGCTCGCCTCCACGTCGCGACCCCCACGGTCGTGAAATCGTCCACCCGGATGGGCTCGGGCGCGCGACGGCGACGCTCACCAACGAGGAGCACCGCGTCCTCCTCGTCGCGCTGGCCAAGATCGTCAGGAGTTCGGCGCGGGCGCCGCCGCCGAGGACTGACGCCGCTCAGGCGGTGGGGAGCACGAGCGCCGACGGGTGGTGCCCGTCGTGCAGCACCTCGACGTCGACGGGCAGGAGCTTCGTGGCGGTGACCGGATCCTCGCCGGTGCCCGGGTTGCGCGCGTAGCGCGGGTGGGCGCCGGAGGAGACCTGCAGGCGGATGCGGCGTCCGGCGGCGAAGCGGTGGCCCATCGGCCACAGGTCGAAGGCCACCGGCCAGCTCCCGTCCTCGGATGGCTCGAGGCGGCCGGCGGCGACGCGGGTCAGGGCATCGCAGACATTCCACGAGACCCCGTCGCCGTCGACGTCGCAGACGCGAGCGAACACGTCGAAGTAGGGCGTGCTCGTTCGCAGATAGAGCTCGACGCGGACCGGGCCGATCGCTTCGAGGACGGAGGGCAGCGGCTCGGTCGTGTAGGTGAGGACATCGTCACGTGCCTCGAGGGCGCGGTTGTCGGTCACCGGCTCGCGCGTGAGGAGGACCGGTCCGCCCAGTGACGGGGTGGGCTCGCTCGGGTCGTAGCGGTAGCGATCCCCGCTCCGCGCATCCTCGGTCGGCTCATGCTCCTCCAGCCGCCCCGCCTCGGCCAGCCACAGCCGCCGCTCGCCAGTGCCCGGCGGCGGCCAGGTCGGCAGCGAGCGCCAGCCCCCGCCCGCGCGCTCACCGGTGACGAAGATCCGGACGGGCGCGGGATCCAAGAGGCGGTCGTCGTCCAGCAGGTGGGCGCGGAGCCACGCGAGCCCCTCGCGGACCCCCGCGGCGAGCGTGCCCGGCGCGATGTGCGACCACGGGCCGATCACGAGCTGGACTTCGCGCCCCGCCGCTTCGAGGGCGGTGAAGTCCTCGAGCATCCAGGGCAGGACGATGTCGTTCCAGCCGCCGATGAGCTGCACCGGAGCGGTCACTTTCGCGACCCCCGCCGCGAAGTCGCGCGCGACCCAGAACGCGTCTTCGCGCAGGGGGTTGGCGAATGCCTCGCGCCACCACGCCACCGGGGCTCCGGTCGCGAGCTCGTCGATCGTGCCGAGCGGCAGCTCGGAGAACACGCCGGGCAGCCGCCGCAAGGCGCTCACGATCGCCAGCGGCGCGAGCCGGCGCTCCTGCTGGGCGACGAGCACGAGCCACGACGCCGCCGTCTCCAGCGACAGGCCACCCCCCGCCCACGTCTGGCCGTGGAATTGCGACGCGCTGATCTGGATGGCCAGGGCCGCGAGGTCCGGTCCCGCTTCGGGGGCAACGGCCCACTGGACGAGCCCCAGGTAGCTCGGGCCGAGCATGCCGATCCGTCCCGCGTGCCACGGCTGCTCGCGCAGCCAGCGCAGCGTCGCCAGCCCGTCGGGGCGCTCGTCGAAGGGACTGAACTCGCCCTGGGAGCCGAAGGTGCCCCGCGTGCTCTGGATCACGACCTGGAGGCCCCGCTCGGCCAGCACATGGGCGAAGATGAGCGCCATCGCTTGCTTGCGGCCGTAGGGCGAGCGCACGAGCACCGTCGGCTGGGGCTGATCGCGCGTGGCCCGCGCCACCCAGCGGTCGGCGAGCAGCACCGCCCCGTCGTCCATCACCACCGGCAGATCCGGCTCGCAGACGACATCGTGCGTCTGCGCCCGCGGCAGGTGCATCCGACGGGCAAGGATCGCGCTGGCGAGGCTCATCCCACGATCCTAGGCGGGTTGCCGCCAGAGGGGATGGCTGGTCAATCGGGGCGCCTGATCAGGGCTTGGCGTGCTCTGACTCCAGCCAGGTCAGGGTCGCCTCGAGGCCGGTCGCGTAGTCGACGCGCGGCTCCCAACCGAGCAGCTCTCGCGCTTTGCGGCTGCTGAAGTCCTGATCCTTGGCCAGCACATGCACGGCTTGGCGCGAGAGCAGAGGCGCCGTGTTCAGGCGCGTGGTCTTGCGCAACACCCGGTAGCCATGCTCGAGCGAGAAGCCGATGCTGTTGGCCACCCAGTAGGGCATGCTCCAGCGGACCTGCGAGCAACCGAGGCCCTCGGCCAGGTCGTCGGTGAACTCCTTCCAGGTGACGGCGAGACCGTCGCTGACATTAAAGGCGTGCCCCGGCGCGGCGTCGTGGCGGAGCGCGAGCGCCGCGGCATCCATCAGGTTGTCGACGTAGCACAGGCCGGCGACGGCGCGACCCCGGTCGACCAGCAGCATGTTGCCCTGGCGCATGGCGCGGGCGATCTCGCCGATGACATCGTTCGAGCGCGGGCCGTAGACGGTCGCCGGGCGGAGGATGACGGCGTCGAGGGCGTGCAGCTTCTCCGTCCGGTGGACCTGCGCCTCGGCCGCCAGCTTGGTGTGCGCGTACCAGTTGGCAAAGCGCGTGGCGGTGTGCGTCTCCTCGACCCCCGCCGTGCCCGGGTAGCCGTAGACGTCGGTGGTGCTGAAATGGATGAAGCGCTTGACCGAGGCGGCCACCGAGGCCTCGAGCAGGTTGCGCGTGCCGCGATCGTTGATGTTCGCGATCTCCTCGGCCGTGGCCCAATCCGAGACGAGGGCGCCGCAATGGAACACGTAACGGCACCCCTCGGTGGCGCGCACGAGCGAGCGCGCGCTCGTCAGGTCGCCTACCGCGAGCTCGACGTCGAGGCGGTCGAGCAGCGAGGTGTCGCTGCTGTGGCGGACGAGGCACCGCACCTGGCGGCCTTCCTCCACCAGCCGCTGCGCCAGGTGGCTGCCGATGAATCCGGTGGCGCCCGTGACCAGGCAGATATCGCCCCGCGATGGATCGACGCGCCTGCCTCGGAAGGGCGCGGCTTCTGGCATCGTCTCGGTGGGTGCCGTCTCGCCGGCGGTGCGGCGCCGTAACGTGGTGATCGCGATGTCGCGCACCACTGCCCAGTTCTTACCCGCGGCGCCGTGGCAATCGGCGAGGACGGCGTCGAGGGCGCTGAGGAAGGTGCGCGCCTCGGACTCGCTCAGCGTCAGGGGGGGCAGGAGCTTGATCACGTCGTTCTTACCCGCCGCCATGGTGATAACGCCGTGGTCGCGGTGCAGGGGGATGACGATGAGCTGGGGGAAGAGCCCCTCGCTCGCCAGGTGAATCAGGCGCCAGTTCATGCGGGCGACCTTGGAGCTCGGCGCATGCAGCTCGATCCCGATCATCAGCCCGCTGCCGCGCACCTCCTTGATCATCTCGTAGCGCTCCTGAAGCTCGGCGAGCCCGTCGCGGAGCACCGTGCCCATGCGCACCGCGTGCTCGACCAGCTGGTCGCGCTCGATGATGCGCATGGTGGCCAGACCCGCCGCCATCGACAGGCGGTTGCGCCCGAACGTCGATTGGTGCACATAGCAGCGCTCGAGCGTACCCACGGCCTTGTCGTAGATCGCGCGCCTGGTCACCATGGCGGCGACTGGCATGTAGCCGCCGCTGAGCGCCTTGCCCACGAGCACGAAGTCAGGCTTGAGTCCCCAGTGCTCGAGCGCGAACCACCTGCCCGTGCGTCCGAGCCCGGTCTGGACCTCGTCGATGACGAACAGCGTGCCGTAGCCACGGCACAACGCCTGCGCAGCCTGCAGATAGCCGGGGGGCGGGAGCGTCACCATGCGCCCCTGGATCGGCTCGACGATGAAGGCGGCAACATCCTTGCTCTGAAGCTCGGCCTCCAAGCGCGAGAGGTCGCCGTAGGGAACCCGCTGGCAACCGGGGAGCAGTGGGCCAAAGCCCTCCTTAAAGAAGTCGTCGCCGGCCAGCGAGAGCGGCCCCAGGGTGACCCCGTGGAAGCTCGAGTCGCAGGAGATCAGGCGCGGACGCCGCGTCGCCGCGCGGGCGAACTTCATCGCCGAGTCGACGGCCTCGGCGCCCGTGCTGGCGAAGAACACGGAGTCAAGGCCAGGGGGAAGACGCTGCGAGAGCGCCTCGGCGAGCATGCCCGCGAGCGCCGAGTAGTGAAGCTGCACCCCGTCGACGAGGTCGGCGGCGAGCGCTGCGCGCAGGACGTCGCGCACGTCGGGGTGATTGTGTCCAAGACTCGCGAAGCCCTCGCCGGTGTGGAAGTCGAGATAGGCGTTACCGCCCGCGTCGTAGAGATGAGACCCTTCCGCCCACCGGTACCCCTTGTCGAAGCCGAGAATTCGCAGCACGTCGACGAGCGATGAATCGAGGTGGCGGGAGGCCAGATCCAGGGTTTCGTCCGCTCGCGCCATCGCGTCGGCGACGACGCCGAGGGAGTCGAGATCACGGCTGGGTGGGAAGTCAGCGCTCATGGCGATGGGCGGCGCACCTTATGCGAAGGGTCCGACCTGCGCCGCGACCGCGTGCCGCGCCGCGCCACTAACCTCTCGGCGGTGAGCGTGCCCAACCGCCCGGCGCAGACGGTGTGGCTCACGGGGCTCTCGGGGGCCGGGAAGACCACGCTCGCGTGCGCCCTCGAGCAGGAACTGCTGCGACTCGGCGATCCGACGTGCGTGCTCGACGGCGACGAGCTGCGCCGGGGGTTGAGCAGCGACCTCGGCCTCTCACCCGGCGATCGCGCGGAGCAGGCCCGCCGGGTCGCGTGCGTCGCCGGCTTGATCTCGAGGTCTGGCGTGGTGGCGGTGGTGGCGCTCGTGTCCCCCTACGCCGAAGGCCGCCGACGCGCGCGCGAGATCCACGAGGAGCTCGGCGTGCCGTTCTTGGAGGTGTGGGTGGACACCCCGCTCGCGGTGTGCGAGCAGCGCGATGCCAAAGGCCTATACGCGCGCGCGCGCTCGGGCGATCTGCACGGCCTGACGGGCATCGACTCCCCCTACGAGACGCCGGAAGCCCCGGACCTCCGCGTCCCAGGTTACGGTGAGCCTGCCGAGGCTGTGGCTCGGCGGATCGCCGGGATCCTAACCGCCGACCGCCTCGCCGCGGGCTCCTAGAACGCGACGCTGCGGGATCGTGCAGAGGCGCCGGGCATCGGGCCGCGGCGGGGTGGCGCCGCGCGTCGGGGCCGCGGTGGCGGCG
>JALYZL010000504.1 GCA_030948875.1 Actinomycetota bacterium | reverse complement strand
ACGATCCGCGAGTTCCTCGCCGCCGACCTCATCGATCACATGCACATAGCGCTCGTACCGATCGTTCTCGGCCGAGGTGAGCGACGCTCGGACGGCCTCGGAGACCTCGAAGCGCGCTTCGACATCGAAGCGGTGAGCACACCAAGCGGGATCACCCACCTCAACTTCACCCGACAGTGGAGGAGCAGCATCTGAGCCTGCCGGACGGGTGAGAACGGCGGAACCCGACGCGTCATCCGTCTGCGCTCGGGATCTGGCAGAACAAGGTCGAGCGGATCATGGCCGCCTGGATCGAGGCTTCGGCTTGGCGACCGCGTGCAGGCTCGCCCAGAACAGACTGCACGGGACTCTGCCGCTCCCGCGAAACAGGTCTGTGCCACGGGAACATTTAGGACCTGCTCGTGGCCAATCTGGGCTGAAGCGACGATCCTTCCCTGCGCACGAGGATGGATGCCGGGCCCGTCCCTGGAGCCCTGCTCTTTGGCGATCGGCGAGACGGGGCGAGGGAGGAGTGGGTGCTCAGACGGCGATTTCGTTGAGGCCGGCCTTGAGCGCCGCCCAGGGGCGGAGCATCAGCGTGACGTCCGTTACGCGGTCGTTCCCATCGGTGATCGCGCGGAGGACGCCGTCGACGGGTGTGTGCCGGATCGCGCCGGCGAAGAACGCGATCGTCTCACCGTCGCGTTCGTGGACCGACGTCGGCTGTGCACCTGCGACAACGCCGCTCACCGCGTGCCAAACGGCGTCGATCTGTGGGGCGCCGGTGTAGTCACGGATCGGACTGTGAAAGGTCGCGGCAGGGGCGAGCAGGGCGGACGCTGACGGCGCGTCTCCGGCCAGGAACGAGTTGATCAGAAGGTGGGCGGTCGTTGGCATGGAACTCTCCTTGGGCGGTAGGCTGCTTCGGATGTCGAAGCAGGACAATAATGCTTCGGTAAACGAAGCGCAAGGGCCACGCCCTGGCCACCCCGCGCGAGGAACCCGGACTGGGCGACCGCTGCTCGTCGCCTTTGACCTGCTCGGTCGCCGGTGGGCACTGCGGGTGCTATGGGAGCTGCGCGAGGAGCATCTCGGCTTTCGCGCGCTTCAGGAGCGCTGCGAGGGCATGTCATCAAGCGTCCTGCGTGATCGCCTGGCCGAGTTGGTCGGCGCCGGGCTACTCGAAGTCGACGAGATGGGGCGCTACGGTCTCTCGCATCATGGCTCCGCGCTGCTCCAGGCGCTCACACCGCTCTCGAGCTGGGCGGAGGCATGGGGCGCGCAGACATAAGTACCGTAAGCATGTCCCGGTGCTGCATACCGTATGGCCGCGCTTCGGGCTCCCGGATCTGATCGATGCTGCGCATGATCTGCCCCCGCCCGAATGGAGACCCGCAATGGGGCTGACCCCAGCGGGCTCCACTACCAGCCAGCCGCCGGACGATTGCGCGTCACCGCGCCGCTCTCAGGTATGGACGTGGTCGCTTCGCTGGGGCCCGGCATCGAGAAGGGGGCTCATGTCCAAGCCGGCTGATCGCGCGTGGAGATGAAGGCTGCGTCCGTGCCGCCTCATACCTGCGCATCCGGAGCGTCCCGACGCTCGGAACCATCCACGCACTCGGTGCAGATGCCCGAGATGTCCTTGGATGTCCCCAAGATGTCCGGTCTAATCAGAGCCCGGACGCCGCACCGAACGCGCCAGAACGGAGAGGTGCTGCGCTTCGAGGCGCCGCGCGTGGTCGAACGGGGCTGGGGGCGGCGAGCGGCTCTCCATTGAGCTGGTCTTGAACCGGATTACGACGCAACGCCGCTCACCCTATACATGTGTTCAAGCAGCCCGATCGGCGCGCCGACTACGCCTCAGGTTGGCACTTCCAGCTCGATCGCCTCGACGCTCATCTCGGAGATCGACCGGTCCGGACGCCGAGCCCGACACGCTGGCTGGGCTCAATGATCGTCACTCGGAGCGATTCGGCCTCGACCCCGAGGTCAGCCGCCGCGTGGTCGCCGAACACTTCGCGGCCGGCCAGCTCGGCGCATCGACCTAGACCGAGAACGGCTTGCCGCGCAAGCAAACCGGCGTCGACCTCAGCGCCGAGACAGCATTGAGCTTCATTGTGCCCTCCTCCGGCAGACCATCGTGACACCGTGTCACACACATCGTCACACAACGGTGATAGGTTTCCGCCTGGCGACGTCTCGCGGCGTGGTCAAGTGCTCAAACTCGGGAGAGGGCGAAATGCTCAGATTGGCTGTCATCGCTCGCGGTAGTGC
>JALYZL010000493.1 GCA_030948875.1 Actinomycetota bacterium | reverse complement strand
CCCTATGTGCGACGGAGGTCACGAGCTCCCAGTGACGATCGCTCCGATTCGGGTGTGCGGCGCCGACGGGCGCTGGTCGATCGACCTACGGACACACGCGTGGGGGGCTGGAGGTCATGCGCGGGGGGGGTGTTGGAGCAGGTCTGTGGCGATGACGGGTCCAACGCTGATGAGCTCGGACGGCGTGGACATGAGCGGGTTGAGTAGCCGGCCTACCTCGGGTCCGAGGATCGAGAGCGCGGCGGTGGCGTACTGTTCGCTTTGCCAGAGGTTGAGCGCGAGGCGGCGGCCGTCTTGCTCGTCGATGACGATGCTTCCCATGAATCCGGGCTGCGCGGCGTGGACGCGGTCGAACTCGAGTAATGCGGATTTCGCGTCGGCGAGCTTCTCTGGGTCAAAGGAGTTGCGTCGCACGATGGCGTACATCGCGAAGTGCCCCTTTCGTGCTGGCTAGGCGGGGACGGGCTGGGGTTCGCCGGCCTGCGGCAGGTATCGCAGCGATCCGGCATGCGCCAGCGCCGCTACCACCGCTCCGAGGTCCTCCTGTAGCTGCGCGTCGGTCAGGCTGCCGTCGGCATCGAAGCCGTGGTGAGCGCGCGCGAGCGAGAGCTCGTCGTCGAGGACGTGGGCGCCGGCACGGGCCAGGATCCGACGAGCGTCAGCCTGGGCAGTCCGCGCGCCGCCGGGTGACGGGCTGGCGCCGATCACGGCGCAGACCTTGTCGCGCAGCACCGTGTGCTCCCGCGGGCGCGAGGCCCAATCGACGGCGTTCTTGAGCTGACCGGGGATCGAGCCGTTGTACTCGGGGGTCACGACCAGCAGCGCGTGCGCGTGCGCGATCGCGTCACGCAGGTCCTGCACCACCGCTCCAGGACGCTCCTCGTCGTCCTCGTCAAACGGCGGCACCAGCTTCAGCGCGTCCCACGCCAGCAACTCGACGTTGTCAGGGGTCGCGGTGATCGCCGTATTCAGAAGCTGACGGTTATATGAGGCGGCGCGCAGGCTGCCCGCCAGGGCAAGAATCCGAGTTGTAGTGGTCATGGTGTCTCCCCTCCAATTGCTTTAGGCTTCAAGCATAACCGTAAAAGCTTTAGTCGTCAAGCTTTGTGAGGAAGGCCCCGATGCACGACACCAGCCAGTGGGCAGCCAGAAAGCACGCCGGTCATCGGGTGCCGCTGGCCTGGGTTCGCCTACTCAGCGCCCACGCGACGATCACCCGCGAGCTGAGCGCGCGGATGCTGGCCACCCATGGTCTCAGCCTCACCGCCTACGAGGCGCTGCTGTTCCTGTCCTGGGCGCCGGAGGGCACCCTGCGACGCAGTGACCTCGCCGCGAGGGTCCTGCTGACCGGAGGCGGGATCACCCACGTGCTCAAGGGCCTCGAGCGGGCCGGCCTAGTGCACAGCACCCCGAGCGACACCGACCGCCGCGTCATCTACGCCACCCTCACCCCGCACGGCCACGACCGGCTCACACGCGCCGGCGCTGACCACGCCGCCGACATCGAGCGCCTGTTCACCACCCACTTCACCCCCACCGAGCTGGGCACCCTCGCCGAGCTGCTCGACCGGCTCCCCGGGACGCAAAGCCCCTGACCCTGCGTCGCCGAGCAACCGCCGGCGAGTCAAGCCACCACCTGCCGGGCGGAGTGCAGTGTGATGCTCGCGACCGTGCCCAATACCGCCAACACACCCCACGCGCCCATCTAGGTTGCGGAGCAATGGGCGTTCCAAAGCCGATCCCCTCTGCGACGAGACCTGCCTTCCGCGCGCGGAGCAGGGGAGCGACCGAGCTCTCTTTGACGCCCGCGGCGCGTTGAATGCAGGTCCCGCGCGACCCGCGGCAGGCTCGTCACCGCGGCGTTAGATGCGGGCGTACTCCGCTTCCTGCCGCCGGGCAACCACCAGCCCGGCCTGCGATCCTGGCGCACGTCCTGCTGTCGGAGGGTGGATCGACTCGATGTCCATCCCGCTACGCGCGATCAGCCACGCGATCACCGAGTTCGAGTTCCACATGTCCCCCGTGTCGAGTTCAGCGCGGCCCCACGCGGGAGTCGGCACCCGCGGGACGAGAGCGAGCACCCGTTGTGCGCGAGTTTCCTCGTGGGTTAGTCTTCGCGGGCTTTCCACGGCCTTCCGGACGTCAGGGATCTACCCGTTGCGCCAGCGGCGTATCTCGTAGCGAAAGATCCGAAACCGGCCCGCCCAGCGGATCCCTACAGGACCTTCGGTGACCACGCCGCGCTGCTCGCCGTGGGCGTCGCGGACCGGCGCCTGCTCGATCTCAAAGCGTGCCGCCGCGACTCGGACCTCCAGCGCGGAGTGGTACAGGTCGCACGCCGGCGCCGCGCGGCACGCGCCGCCGCCGCCTCGAACACGCGGCCGTTGAGTCGAACGAAATGGCCACCGGCGCCGAGGGGCAACTAGTACAAGTTGACGGCGGCGCCCTCAGAAGCCTGTCGCAGCGCTGTTGGGTGCACCTGCTCCCGAGATCGTGACGTGCCAGCGATCCCAGGGTCCGGCTGGCTGCAGAAGCGACGTCGACTGCTCACCCGAGGGCCGATCCTCTTGACGCCAGCTAGCGGGGGTCCGGCGCGTGGCCATATGTGATGGGTTCGAGCGTTGGCGTGACCGCAGTGATCTCGGCGCGGAAGAACGGCGCGTAGCGCGGGGTGTCGAACCGCCAGCCGACGCTGATGGTGCTGGGAAGCAGTAGGTCGCCAAAGCGACGCTCAGCGTGAACGTCGCCTCCGAAAGGGATGTACCGAAACGTCTTTTCGCCGGCGTTGCCCCAGCGTAGGGCGCTGACGGTTCGTATCGTGCCGCGTCCGTTGATGCACAGGCGAACCTCGGGGCGCTCGGGCGGCAGATCGAAGGACGCCACGATGACGTTGTCGGTCTCGGCTCGCCAGGTCACGCCGCGGCCGGGCAGCGCGCTGGGCGGTGCGAATACAACGCTCTCGATCGCCGCTCGCGTTGCAGCCGACCGGGCCGTGTTGACGTCCTCGGCATGAAACAAGGTGACGCGCCCGAGCAGGCGCCCTTCGGTGCTGCCCTTGGCGTCTGCGTAGCGGTCGGTGACGCGCAGCGGCGTCAGCGGTCCACGCCCGACTCGGGCTCGCCACTCGAAGGCTCGGCCGTCGACGGT
>JALYZL010000444.1 GCA_030948875.1 Actinomycetota bacterium | reverse complement strand
GTTCAGCGCCACTGAGCTCGCCGACGACGAGAAGCCCGCGGTGCTGCAGGTATATCTCAAGAAGTGGAAGCTCGAGGTCAGCGTTTTCTTCGGTGGGGTCGGTCCAGACTCCTCGGAGGCGAAATTCCGCGAGATTGCGCAGGATCATCCGGTCTTCCGCCTTAGCCGAACCTGATCGCCTAAGAGCCGGTGGTCGACAAACTCGGGCGGTAGGCGAGCGCCGCGGACGACGACAGGCACGAATGAACTGGCGTGAGCGCGGTGCTGCGTTGTCGCCGGAGGGGAACTCTCGCTGAGACTTGGCGCTGCCGGCAGAGACCGGGAGTCTGTCCAAGTGCGAGCGCACCCTCACAGAGGGCAAACCAGGGCCCGGCAGAGATGCCTGAGTGATGCTCGTCGCCACGAGCGCTTCCTGTGTCGAGCTGGACTCGGGGTGGCGTTGGGATCAGTGTTGACGGACGAGGACGATGCTGGCGTGCAGGTGAGCGGGGCCTTTGATCATGCCCATCTTGCTCCAGCCGACGCCGGCGGCAGCACGATCGACATCGATGCTCGCCTCGAGGTGGAGGTTGTCGTCGTGGTGGCTGGTCGTCAGCGGTGCGGTGAGCGGTAGACGGCTCTCCCGGATTTGGAGGACGCCGGTCCCGGTCAGTCTGCCTGTGGTGTCGCTGCTGATTTTTGTCATTGTGAAGCTGACCGTGGGGTGGTTCTCGACGTCAAAGAAGTCGGCCGAGCGCAGGTGCTTGTCGCGTCTTGAGTTGTTGGTGTCGAGGGTGGCGGCCTGGATGCGGAGCTGGCCCTCGGCACTGTCGGGCGTGACAGTCAGTTCGCCGTCGTAGCTGTGGAACGTTCCAGTGACCGGGGCAAGTCCGAACATGCCCCGGGCTTTGAACCTGACCGTCCCAGCGGTCGGATCGACGCGCCAGGTGCCATTTGGCAGCGCGGTCGCCGGACTGGTGGGGGATGGGTAATCGGCCATGGACAAGGTTCCTTTCCCGCGACAGCTAGCGCCAGCCTACTGCAAGTTGACTGGTCAATCATACCACGGCGGACTGGCGGTCCACCCCTGGCTCGTTGCAAACGAGGCGTCGCTGCCGCGGCTGCGGGAACCAGGAAGCCGGCACCGGAGGGCTCTCGCGATCTCAGCAGCTTCGATTGGTGACGAAAGGAGGTGTCTGTCAAGGCGCCGGCCGCTCCTGCTCGTGCTCAAAAGCAACAACCGCTAGGTTTAACGACTTCACCCACTGTGGCCGAGTCTCCGCCGCGTACGTCGCGGCAGCCCTGGAAACCATCGGGGCGAACCTCTCTCCCTAGGTCCCCGAAGCGGTCAGCCCGCGTTAGTCCACCGGCATTCCGACAAGCCTCGCTGGCTGGCCCAGCCGTTGGCGCAGCTGGGCCTTGAGGATTCGCGCGCGCCCCTGCGCCACCGGACGAAAGGTCGAGCCGAACACGTCCCTGATCGCGGCTCGTGCTTTGGTTTCGTCATGAAACGCCTCGGTGAGGAGGCTTGGGTCATCGAAGTTCTCACAGAACACGTCCGCAAGCCGCTCTTGTGGGCTGTGGTCGTCGGGCCTGGCGGTGCTCCCGTACTGGGCGATCAGCATCAGCTGCCCCGCCTTCGTAAGCGGCTCGAGCAGCGTGTTGTTGAACGCATCCATGAAGTGATGATGCTTCCAAAAGCGGTCAAACGTAGCCCGCATCCAGTCGTCGTCGAAGGGCAGCTCCCCCCGCTCGATAATCGACTCCACGAAAACACGCGCCATTTTGTTCCCGTTATTGGCGCCCTGGCCGCCGATTGGGTCGAGTGACTGGGCGGTGTCGCCGAGCGCCATTACCGTGCGTCCGGAAGGCAGCGTCCCGACGACCTGGCGCACCTCCGGCGTGAACGACCCGACGAGCCAGGCGTTCTCGTCGCAGGGTTCCGCTTCTCGCACCCATTCGTAGTCCCACGGCGTCATCTCGCGCATCACCTCTTTGGCACGCGTGAGCGCCTCCTCAGCGCTCCGGCACTCGCGGAAGCGATCGATCGGACCGCCCTCCTTGGCCTCGAAGACGAGGCTCCACGACTGCTGTAGTCCCTTCGAGAACCAAGGCACCCAGAACGCTTCGCCTTGTGTGGCAAAGAAGTTGAACTTGACCGGTCGATACCACGGCGCATAAGGAAGGACCGTCGGGATACCGGTCACGTTGACCATCGCGAGCATCCGCTGCGGCTTGGTGTAGCGCGACCGCGCGTTGTCGCGGGGGAACAGCTTCATGATGTCGCCGCGCCCGGCCGCGACGATCGTCAAGTCGTTGCGGGCAGCGACCTCGTCGACACCGGCTACGTCGAGGCGTCGGACATCGACGGTCGCGCTCGAGGCTTCGAGTTCGCGCAGCCAGGTGGCGCTCTGGAGACGCACATCGATGCCGAGGAAGTAGCGTTTCAATCGGCCGAGCAGGGTCAGCAGCTGGTTGCGATTGTCAGGCCCGAAGGTCAGATGAATGCCCTCACCGCGCGGAGCCTGATCCCCCCAGCGCTCCAGCCCGAGTTCGCGCTCGAACGCAAGCGAAGAGTCGAATCGGGCGGCGGTGCCAGTCGGCCGCGCCTTGGTGAGAAAGTCTTCAGGCGTGCGGTCGGAGTAGGCCGTCACCTCGTATCCGCGCTGCTCAAGCGCGTGCGCTGCAAGAAGCCCGGCCTGACCGGCGCCGACGATCGCGATCTTCCTCATGGCACGTCCTCCTCGATGGGTTCACCTGCGACTGACCGGGGCTTGTGTGGGAGCGATCTAAGCCGACGGGGGCGATCCAACGCCATTCGCGGTCGCGCGGCCTGGACCGTTTGACGCCAGGGTCGTCCGGTTGCATCTGAGATGCGGCGCCGCGCCGCGCCGCGGTCGACGATCCATGGCGATAGTCGCTCCGGCTGATCGAAACCGTCGGAGAACCCGTTGGCGACCGCGCGGCTGCGCGAGCCAGCGAGCAGCACCTCACCCGCGGCATCGCCGAGCGGCTCAAGCGGCAGATTGGAGAACTCGCTGATCTCACAGACATCGCTTTTCCAGAAGTCGTCGAGCTGCATCCAATCCTCCGCGGCAAGCGCTGCAAGATCCGCATGCTTCAGACCCAACACACTAACTCCGAAACGTCGCTGGTCGAGCGCCGTGGCGCGCGACAGGACGGCGCGGCTCAATAGGTAGGTACGAGCGGGGGTTTTAGTCGATAGCGAGCAACAGGCGCTGATCGTCAGCCCAGGAGCCAATCGCCGATGGTGATGACGCACGTCATCACCATCCCGACTGCCGCCGTGAACCGCCGCATCCCCTCCAGAAAGTCCTCCGGGGAGCAAAACATTACCTGCCGCTCCGCACCAACGTACTCACCTCGCCGTGTAGCCTCCGTCCACCAGCCACGCAGCCCCGTTCACGTTCGCTGCCTCATCGCAAGCGAGGAAAGCGATCACCGCCGCGATCTCCTCCGGGCGCCCCACCTCGCCGCGCGCGGTACCCTCAACGCCGGCGCTTTCCCAGATCGCGTCCTCGTCGGACTGCGGGAGGTCGGGAAGGAAGTGGCGCACCTGCTTTGTCCGCGTTGGCCCAGGGCACACCGCGTTGACACGGATCCCATCCGCCGCGTAGCGAGTCGCCAGCGACGTCGCAAGCTGGCGTGCGCCCGCCTTCGTGACGTTGTAGGCGAAGCTCGACTGCCCGCCCATCTCCTGACCGACGAACGCCGAGATTGACGACAGATTGATAATTGCCCCGGACCGCTGCTTGACCATCACGCGCAGCACGTGCTTCGAGAACAGGAACGGACCGCGCAGGTTCACCGCCATCAGCCGGTCCCACTCCTCGACACTCGTGTCAGTGATGTCCTTGAAGAACAGGTTGCCGACATTGTTGACGAGCACATCAATCCGCCCGTAGCGTTCGCGCGCGGCACTGACCGCTGCCTGAGCGGTCGCCTCCTGAGACACGTCACCGACGACCGGCAAATGATCGTCGCCGGGAAGGGTCCGAATCAGAGCCTCAAGATAGTCGCCAGAGATGTCGTTAGCTACCACGTGCGCTCCTTCGGACGCGAGGCGACGCGCAGTGGCCTCGCCGATGCCACTGCCAGCACCGGTGATGATCGCTACGCGGCCATCGAACCTGGGCTTCGCGTGTCCGTTCATTTCCTTGCCTCGCTCGTCTGGATGGAACCTTGGTCGCTTTGCCGGCATTCCGGGGCCTCGGAGGTGCCCGCAGCGCCACCTCGTTCTACCAGTCGCCGGAATGATCG
>JALYZL010000352.1 GCA_030948875.1 Actinomycetota bacterium | reverse complement strand
ATGAATGCGGGCATGATCGGACAAGCCGGGGGCAGTCAGCCCCACAACAACGTCCAGCCCTATCTCGTCATGAGCTTCTGCATCGCGCTCCAAGGGATCTTCCCATCGAGAAACTGAGCACGGGGGCGCCGTAGGGGATATAGTGCGCGCCGGACCGAGGGTTGGACCGATGGGGAGTGGGTAAATGAAATCGAGGGCGAGTCGTGAGGGCGGGCCGGCACCGGCGGTCGGGCGAGGACGTCTGGCCTGGTTGGTCCTCGTCGTGGCCATGGCTCTCCCGGCGTGGCTGGCGGTGGGCGCGGCGACGGCGCAGGCCCAGGTGTTCTCCAACCCGGCGAGCATCACGCTCAACGATCCGAACTCTCAGATGGGCATCGGCCACGACAACACCGCGACTGCCACTCCGTACCCGTCGACCATCCCGGTTTCGGGACTCACGGGCACGATCAGCAGCATCAGCCTGACCCTCAGCAACGTGTCCTACAGCTACTCGCAGGATCTCTCTGTCCTGCTCGTCTCGCCGGGAGGCCAAACCTTTGTCCCGATCGCGGATGTGGGCCCCAACGGCCCCCCCGGCAACGCCGCCAGCAATGCCACGCTGACCATCAGCGACTCCGGTACCACAGCGACCCAGTTCGCGCCGTTCAGCACCCTCTCCACGATCAAGCCCATCGCCTGCGGCGGCTTCAACCAGACATGGCCGGCGCCCGCACCTGGGGGCCCGTACGGCAATCAGCCGCCCCCCGTCAACTCGACTCCCGACTGCAACTTCCAAACCCTCGCGTCCACGTTCAACGGTGCGCTCCCGAACGGTAACTGGAGCCTGTACGTGATCACGACGTCCGGCGGCGACGGCACCGGCGCGATCGCGGGCGGCTGGAGCCTCAACATCTCGACGGCCAGCGTGGCGGCGACGACCACGTCACTGGCCTCGAATAACAACCCGTCGTTCACGTCTGGGGCGGGCAGCTCCGTGACCTTGACCGCGGGGGTCACGAGCACGAGCACGGTCAGCGAGGGGACGGTCAACTTCACCGACGGCGCGGCGACGATCGCCGGGTGCGGGGCCGTGGCGGTGAGCTCCGGCCAGGCGACCTGCACGACGACGTTCTCGACCGAGGGCGCTCACGCGCTCCAGGCTGCCTACAGCGGCACGGCGAACTTCGGGTCGGGCCACAGCAGCTTCCTGAGCCAGGTGGCCAACGACCACACGACGGCCACCCCCCCCAACTACTGCAACACCGGGTCAATCGCCCTCAACAACCCTCCGGTCACGTTGGCCGACGCGACGCCCTACCCGTCCAACATCTTCGTCTCGGGGCTCTCGGGCACCCTCAACCACATCGCGGTGACGCTGAACAACGTCTCCTACTCCCATTCCCAGGACATCGACGCGCTGCTCGTCGGGCCCGCCGGCCAAACGCTGATCCTGGTCGCGAACCTGGGCCCGGACGCCGGGGCAGCTGCCCCGGCGGCTAACTCCACGCTGACCTTCAGCGACGCGGGCGTCCTCCCGCCGTCGGGGAGGGTCACGCCGTGGAGTGCGCTCTCGACCATCAAGCCTGTCAACTACGGAGGATTCAACGAGGTCTGGGGACCGCCGGCGCCCCCCGGCCCGTACGGCGATCCGGGCACGGCGGGGACTGGCGCGACGTTCGCGAACACATTCAACGGTACGAACCCCGATGGGACCTGGAGCCTGTATGTGATCACGACGGCTGGCGGCGACGGGACGGGCGCGATCGCCGGCGGCTGGTGCGCGAACATCACGGCAGCCCCCGTCGCCGGCACCACGACGGCGCTAGCTTCGAGCAACAACCCCTCGTTCACCGCGTCGCCGAACAACTCGGTGACCCTGACCGCGACGGTGAGCAGCACGAGCACGGTCAGCGAAGGCACCGTCAACTTCACCGACGGCGGGACGACGATCCCGGGCTGCGGGGCCGCGGCGGTGAGCTCCGGCCAAGCGACCTGCACAACGACCTTCTCAGCCGAGGGCTCCCACCCGATCGAGGCCCTCTACAGCGGCACGGCGAACTTCGGGGCGAGCAACGGGAACCTGTCGCAGGTGGTCAACAACCACACTACGGTCACCGGCGGTACCAAGTACTGCAACACCGGCAGCATCGCGCTCAACGACCCCAATTCCCAGAGCAACGGGAACAACAACGCGACGGCCACTCCCTACCCGTCGCGGATCTTCATCTCCGGTAAGCCGGGCAACCTCACCAACCTCACCGTCAACCTGCTGAGTGCGAGCTACAGCCACTCGCAGGACATTGATGTGCTGTTGGTCGGCCCTAGCGGTCAGAGCCTGATCCTGGTCTCGAACCTGGGCCCGAACTCCGGGCCGGGTGCTCCGGCGGCCGGCGCCAATCTGACCTTCAGCGACGCCGGCGTCCTGCCGCCGTCGGGGCAGCCGACCCCGTGGAGCGCGCTTACGACGATCAAGCCGGTCAACTACGGGGGGTTCAACGAGACCTGGGGGCCGCCGGCCCCTCCCGCCCCGCACGGAGATCCGGGCACGGCGGGGACGGGCGCGACGCTGGCTTCGCAGTTCAACGGGGCCCTTCCCAACGGCACCTGGAGCCTGTACGTGATCACCACCGCGGGCGGCGACGGCACCGGCGCGATCACCGGCGGCTGGTGCCTGGGCACGACGATCCAGAAGGCGCCGCTGACCATCGGGACGCAGGTTGCCTCGACGCCCGTGTCCGTTGGGAGCCCGACCACCGACACGGCGACGCTCGCCGGGGTCCCCGGCGGAGCGGACGCGCCGACCGGCACGATGACCTTCAATGCCTACGGACCGAATGACGCGACCTGCTCGAGCGCGCCCGTCTTCACTTCGACGGTATCCCTCACGGGGGCGGGGACGACGACGCCCTCGGGCTCCTTCACGCCCACGAGCGTGGGCACCTACCGGTGGACCGCGTCCTACGGCGGCGATTCGAACTACTTGGCCGCGACGGGGCTGTGTAACGGTGCAGGCGAGACCGTCGTCGTCAACCCGGCAATGCCGGCGATCGTGACGGCGGCGTCGGCCGCGATCACCCTGGGCGGGACGATCAAGGACAGCGCGGTCCTGAGCGGCGGCTTCAATCCCACCGGCACGATCACCTTCAGCGTCTACGGCCCGGGCGACGCGACGTGCGCGACCACGGCGGCGTTTATGTCGACCGCGACGGTGGCCGGGAACGGGACCTACAGCTCGGCCACCTTCACACCGACGCTGCCGGGCACGTATCGGTTCGTGGCTTCGTACGGCGGCGATGCCAACAACGCCGCGGTGACCACCTCGTGCAACGATGCGAACGAGTCGGTGGTCGTCTCCAAGGCGGCGCCGACCATCGTCACGACCGCCTCGGCTCCGGTGACCGCCGGCGGGACGATCAGCGACAGCGCGGTTCTGAGCGGCGGCACGAGCCCGACCGGCACGATCACTTTCAACGTCTACGGCCCGAGCGACGCGACCTGCTCGAACCCGCCGGCATTCACCGCGATGACGACCGTGAGCGGCAACGGGACCTACCCCTCGGGCAGCTTCACCCCGACCCAGGCCGGCACGTATCGGTTCGTGGCGTCGTACAGCGGCGACGCGAACAATGCTGCGGCTAGTACCGCGTGTGGCGATGCGAACGAGTCGGTGGTGGTGTCGAAGGCCGCTTCGACGGTCTCCACTACGGCGTCGCCGTCTGTGGCTGCGGGCAGTTCGATTAGCGACACGGCGGCGCTGGCGGGTGGCGTCAGTCCCACGGGAACGGTCACGTTCTCGCTCTTCGGTCCGGGCAACCCGACGTGCACGGGACCGGCGGTCTTCACTTCGACCAAGACGGTCGCCGGGAACGGCGTGTATCCGTCTGACCCGTTCACGACGACGGCGGCGGGAACGTACAACTGGGTGGCGGCTTACAGCGGCGATGCCAACAACGCCGCGTCCACGAGTCCGTGCGGCGCCGCGAACGAGTCGGTGGTGGTGACGAAGGCGCCGCCGACGATCGTGACGCACGCGTCGGCGCCTGTGAATGCCGGCGGGATGATCAGCGATACGGCGACGTTGGCCGGTGGTGTCGCGCCGACGGGCACCGTGACTTTCACGCTGTTCGGGCCGGGGAACGCGACGTGCACGGGACCGGCGATCTTTACCTCGACGGTGGCGGTCAACGCCGGGAATGGCAACTACATCTCGGCGGCGTTCACGACGTCCGCGGCGGGCACGTACCGGTGGATCGCGGCCTATGGCGGCGATGCGAACAACAGCGCGGTGACTACGGCGTGCGGCGATGCGAACGAGTCGGTGGTCGTCT
>JALYZL010000350.1 GCA_030948875.1 Actinomycetota bacterium | reverse complement strand
CCCCAGAGCCGCCCGTAGCACCGGCACCGCCAAGACCCCGCGCAGGAGCAGCTCCCGGGGCCCCGGGCTGGCGAGCTTCGCCGCGTCGGCGAGGGCGGTACGGGCGGCGCCGTAGCGGCGCTGACGTACGCGGCCGCGGGCGAGGGCGGTGAGGTCGGCGGCCTTGACGCGGCGCCGGATGGCCTCGTCGACGACGTCGCCGTGCGTTTCGTGGATGAAGAACGCCGACTCCGCCAGGGCGGCGATGTCCGCGGTGACGCCGTCGGGATGGCGGCGGTACTTGATCCCGGCTTGGGGCTCGAAGAGGAAGCGCTCGCCTCGGGTCAGGAGCCTCAGCCAGAGGGCCCAGTCCTCACCGAGGGGCGGGCCGGTGAATCCCCCCGCGGAACGCAGCGCCTGGCGGCGGACGACGACGCTCGAGGTGGGGATCGGGTTGCGTTCGAAGAGCAGGGGGGCGAGGACTTGCGGGGGCAGCACGCCGGTGGGGAGCATCTCCCAGCGCTCGCCGGTTGGCTTGCCGTCGGGTCCGACGATTACCGCGGCGCCGAAGCACAGCCCGACCTCGGGGTGGCGCTCGAGCGCGCGGCGCTGGGCGGCGAGCTTGCCTGGGAGCCACAGGTCATCGGCATCCGCGCAGGCCACGAGGTCCGTCGTGAGGAGCGCGAGAGCCGTGTCGCGCGCCACCCCGGGGCCACCCCGCTCCTCTCGTCGCACCAGCCGGCAGACTTTGGCGTGCACGCGATCGAGGGCGACGGGCTCTGGGGAGCCGTCGTCGACGACGATCACCTGGTCGGGCGGCGGTTCCTGCCAGAGGACGGATTTCAGCGCTTCGTACAGGTAGGGCGCGTTGCCGTAGACCGGGACGATCACACCGACGCTCACGACGCGCAGTCTGCCAGCGTGCGCGGTCCGGCCGCCGGTCGTCCCCCGGCCGGGTAGCCTGCGCGCCATGAGGGTCGCGGTGATCGGTGCGGGGGTGGCGGGTCTGACGGCTGCGCACAGGCTGTCGAAGATCGGCCACACATGCGAGGTGTACGAGCGTTGGCCGGGCCTCGGGGGCCAGGCGGCGACGCTCGACGTCGGCGGCGGCGTGCGGATCGAGCGCTACTACCACCACCTGTTCATCACCGACCGCCACATCCAGGCGCTGTGCCGCGAGCTCGGCCTGCCGGACGAGCTCGAATGGCGCCCGTCATCGGTGGCGATGTTCAGCGACGGGAAAACGCACCCGTTCACGACGCCGCTTGACCTGCTGCGCTACCCACCGCTGTCGCCGGGGTCGCGTCTGCGGATGGGCGCGGCGGTGCTGCTGCTTCAGCGCCGCCACAGCGTGGAGCCGTTCGAGCTCATCACCGCGCGGGCGTGGATCCAGCGCTATATGGGCCGCGAGGTGTGGGACAAGGTGTGGGGACCGCTGCTGCGGGCGAAGTTCGGCGAACGGGCGGACGCGATCGCCATGGCCTGGCTCTGGAGCAAGCTGACGCTGCGGCGTGAGCTCAAGGGCTCGGACGCGCGCCAAGAGCTGCTCGGCTACCCGAGGAGCAGCTTCGAGACCATCTTCGCCGCGCTCGCCCGCGCGATCGAGGACACCGGGGGGCGGGTCCTCATCGACCGTCCGGTCGCGCGCATCGAGCGCGACGTCGACGGCTTCGCGGTGTACCCCGGGCCCCCGGGGTCCTTCCGCCAGGGTCACGATCCGCGCGCGTACTCGACCGACGGCGAACCGGCGCGCTATGACGCGGTGGTCGCAACCGTCCCCTCGGAGGTGTTCTTGCAGATGCTCGACGGCCGGCTCGTGGCGCGCATGCGCGCCGACTACAAGCGCCGAGTGCGGGCGAGCGAGTACCACACGGCGCTGTGCCTCGTGCTCGAGCTCGAGCGCTCGATAACGCGCTTCTACTGGACGAACGTGATCGACCCCGGGGTCCCGTTCTGCGGCCTCGTCGAGCACACCAACTTCATCGAGCCCGAGCGCTACAGCGGACGGCGGTTCGCGTACGTGGCCAACTACGTGGCCTCCGACGACGAGCTGCTCGAGCTCTCACCCGACGAGCTATTGACCACGTACGAGCCGGGGCTGCGGCGCCTGAACCCCGGGTTCTCACGCGAATGGGTGCGGGAGCGGTGGCTGTTCCGCGAACCGCACGCCCAGCCGATCGTGACCATCGGCTACCGCGACCGAATGCCCGGGCTCGACACTGGGATCCCCGGGCTCGTGCTCGCCAACACCACCCAGATCTACCCGGAGGACCGCGGCACCAACTACAGCGTCCGCCTCGCGGGGGACGCCGCGGCGACCCTGCTCGCCCAGCCCGGGCTGCCACGCTCCGGAGCGTGACCCGCCCGCGCCCTACGGCGCCGCCAGCAGCTCGTCGAGCGGCACGCCGCTCGCCTGGGCGTGGAGGAACGAATCGTTGCTCGTGTTCTCGAGCAGGCGCCGGACGAGATAGGCCATGCCCGCGACCAGGTCGCCGACCGGGCAGTAGGTGCGGACGCGGAAGCCGCGGGCGGCGAGCGCGTCCTGGAGGTCGTCGCCGAGTCCGCGCAGCACCTGGAGCTCGAGGTCGCCGTCACGTGAGCCGCTGAGGCGGTTGACGGCGATGGCGTGGGCGACGGAACGCAGATTGTGGGACGCGATCGCCACGCGCACGTTGGGCCGGGCGGCGAGCAGGCGGCGGGTGAGGGCCTCGAAGTTGCGGTCGCAGTCGGCCTTGACTTCGAACACGGGGACGGGCCAGCCGTGCTGGCCTGCCTCGGCGATCTCGTGGTCCCAGTAGGCGCCCTTGACCAGGCGGATCACCGGCGGCGGCGTACGCTGCTGCGCACTCGCCCACTCGAGGATCTGGTCGAGCTGATCGGGGG
>JALYZL010000311.1 GCA_030948875.1 Actinomycetota bacterium | reverse complement strand
GGTAAAGGGCATGGCGCGAATCTCGACCAAGAACCAGATCACGATCCCCGTCGCGGCGCTAGAAGAAGTCGGGCTGCACGCGGGCGAGCAAGTCACGATCGAGCCGGCCGGCGACGGTGAGCTGCGGATACGCCGCTCTACCGCGACTTTCCAGGATGCGTTTGGAGCGCTCACGGGCACATACCCCGCCGGCTACCTCGACCAGCTCGACACCGAAGACGACCTGCGGTGAGGCTGGTCCTCGATGCCGACGTGCTGATCGGAGCGCTTGACCGCAACGACCCCCATCACCGTCGCGCTCGCGCACTGTTCACGAGGTGGCGCGACGATCAAGACGCGTGCGCAGTCAGCGTCGTGAACCTGACCGAGGCGCTGATCGCCCCCTCAGCAGATGTCTCGAAGCTCGCCGCCGCCAGACAGGCGATCGCCACCCTTGGCGTGACGGTGCACCAGCCGAATGAGGCGATCGGGGTCGAAGCCGCGCGGCTCCGACAACGACACCCGATCAGCCTTCCCGACGCCTACTGCCTCGCAACAGCGAAGCACACGGGTTTCGCGCTCTCGTCGTTCGATCAGAAGATCCTGAAAGCAGCCAAGCGCGAAGGCGTCAAAGTCGCCTGAGCCCAGGACACGCGGGATCGCCGGAGCCTGCAATCCGCGCGAAGGGGAGTCGCCCGAGCGATAACCACGGAGGCTCGCCGCGGGTGCCAACAGGAGATCGCGACGCCTGCTTCACCTCGACGAGCGGTAGCCAGCATCGTCGCCGCTTCGGACGAACGGCGAGAGCAGCGACGTCTCCGTCGGCCGCTACCGCAATCAGCGGTTGGAGAAGCCTCGATAGGCCAGATCCGGCCGCAAGCACACGAGCGACAGTCCCGCTGACGGGGACGACAGTGCTGCGTGTGGTGCAGGGCAGCCACCGGCCCGGACGGCCGCAGGATGCTTGCTGGCTCGGCATGGATCCGACCCGGGCAAGTGCCGCTGACTCCCGCTCGCCGACGAGAGCGGACGCGGCTCAAGTAACGATCGAGACGCCGGGTCCCTGAGGAGGCCTCGGAAGTCGTTCCCATCAGGCGCGGAGCTCGTCGAGTCGGGCACCGACGAGGCGCGAGTCTGTCCGCCTCACCAACCCACTCACGACCGGCGAGATCCTCGTTGAGCCGAGCCAAGAAACCACGCTAAACAAGGTCGTGGCGGCCTTCCTGGAGGTTGCGGATTCCTTTGATCTCCGCGATCCCGACACCGCCGACGAGGAGCACGACTGAGCGCCACGCCGCGAGTAGCGTCCTTCTCAGGGCGAACCCGCAGTCACCTGGTGCTACGGTGACGCACATGGAGTCATTGGTAGGTGTCCGTGAGCTGCGACAGAACCTCAGCCGCTATCTGAAGCGCGTGAAGGCGGGGGAGGCGTTCGTGGTGACCGAGCGCGGCAGCGAGGTCGCGCGCCTGACGCCGTCCGGCGGTCGCCAAAGCGCCTTGGCTCGGCTGATCGCCGAGCGACGCGCCTCGATCCCCCACGGTGATCTGATCGCCGGCCTCGGGCCGCGCCATCGCGTCGTCGGCAAGTCAACGGCAGAGGTGCTCGCCAAGCAGCGAGAGGAACGCCTCTGAGCACCGATGCCACGCTTGCGTACCTGGACACGTCATCGTACGTGAAGCTGATCGTCGACGAGCCGGAGTCGGTTGCACTGCACCGCGAGTTGGGCCGTTGGTCAGCATGGACATCAAGCGCGCTCCTCGGAGTTGAAGCCGTGCGCGCCTGTCGGCGCTTGGGCGAGCAGATCGCCACCTCAGCAGAGGCGAGCCTCAGGGATATCGCGCTGGTTCCGATCGACGACACGGTGCTGGCGATCGCGCGGCGCCTCGACCCGAGCGAGCCGCGATCGCTGGATGCCATCCACCTCGCGACCGCGCTGAGCGTCGGCAGCGACCTCGGCGCCTTTTTCAGCTACGACGACCGGCTGGCCGCGGCGGCCGCGGCCGCGGGCCTGCGCGTGGTGGCTCCTGACTGAGCTCGATGCTCCGCTAGGCGATCCCCCAGCGTGACACTGGGCATAACGCTTGACGTTCATAACGTGATACGTTATCATTTGGGCAGTGCTGCGGTCGTTCCGAGACAAGGACACCGAGCATGTCTGGCAGCGGCAGGCGGTGCGCAAGCTCGACCAGAGTCCGCAGCGGATGGCGTTGCGAAAGCTCGTCATCCTTGACGCCGCGGACGCGCTGGGTGATCTTCTGGTTCCGCCGGGGAACCGGCTGGAGAAGCTCCGGGGCGATCGGGCCGGCACCTACAGCATCCGCATCAACCGGCAATGGCGCATCTGCTTCCAGTGGACCGCTGCCGGCCCCGAGAACGTCGAGATCGTCGACTACCACTGAAGCGAGAAAGGAGCTCCCGTGAACGCCGCCCCGATCATGTCTCCCATCCCCCCCGGCGAGGTGCTGATTCAGGAGTACCTGGAGCCGCTCGGCGTCACCCAGCACCGGCTGGCGCTGGCGATCGGCGTCCCGCCGCGTCGGATCAACGAGATCGTCCACGGCAAGCGGCGCATCACCGCCGACACGGCCCTGCGACTCGCGCGGTACTTCGGGACCACCGAGCGCTTCTGGCTGAACCTCCAGGGTCGCTACGACCTGGAGGTCGAACGCGATCGACTCGCGCCCACCCTGAAGGAAATCCAGCCACTGGCCCGCGCGTGACCGGCGATCCCACCGATCCCACTGGGCCCCGTTCCGGCCGCCGAGGCTGGCGACGACTGCCACTTTCCCGCAGAGCAGGCGTATGAAGCACTCGAGCCTCGACTTCTCGTTCTCCTCAAAGGGGGCACCGGGATATCCCTCTAACAGGAGTTGAAAGGGGGGTCTCCCTCCCGCCTATAGCGCCGCTTTGTCGTCTGTCCTCCGGCCCGCTTCGCCCGGACAGCATCCGGGGCAACCGGAACCGGAGACTTGGCCGATCACTGAAC
>JALYZL010000308.1 GCA_030948875.1 Actinomycetota bacterium | reverse complement strand
GCTCGTCCTTTTGGCCGGGGTGGTTGCCACGGCGGTGCCCCCAGGACGCCTCGGGGTCCGCGCATCGCCGATCATTCTCGCTGTCGTCGCTGTCGTCGCTGTCGTCGCTGTCGTCGCTGTCGTCGCTGTCGTCGCTGTTTGGCGTTGGCTGCTCGGGGTTCTCGGGGTTGATTGCGGCGGGGTCGAGATGTTCGCGTTTGGCGCGGGGCTTGGGTGGTGGGCGTGACCACGTCTCGTGGTCGGTCCAGTCCACGGCGTAGCTGCTGCTGGCGGGCTCGCCGAGGACCTGCACGCTCGCTTCGAGCAGTTGGTCGAGAACGTGTGAGAGTGTCGGGGACGGGGTGCCGTCCGGCGTGTCCTTGGACAGCGCTGCGGTGAGCAGGCCGAAGGTGCGCTCGAGTTGGCGGTAGGTGAGCAGGTGCGGTCCGGTCTTCCAGCGGGTGATGATCTCGAGCCGCTGGCGGTCTGCGTCCTGGAGGTTCAGCAGTGCGTGGTGGACGCGGCGTAGGTGCGCGGGGCGGCCGTGGACGGCTGTGAGCAGCATGCCGGTCAGCAGCGTGCGGACCCGCAGCTGGCGGGGTCTGACGCCGACGGGCAAGAGCAGCTCGATCCGGCCCGCGACACCGGAGGTGTCGATGACCTGCTCCAGCCGTTCAAGCTCGGTGGCGTTCACGGGGTTGCGCCCAGCAGCGCGACCAGCTCGTGCTCGGTCGCTTCCGGGAGCTGAGCGGCGAGGTCCCCGAGCCGCTGCGAGCACGAGACACCGGCCGCCTGCATGAACGCTCCCAGCCCGATCCGCTCCGCGCACTCCACAAGCCAGGTGGAACGCAGCCGCCCGGCCTGCAACCTCGGCAGCGAGACATCGGTCGAGAGCGCGGCGGACAGCGTGTCGGTGACGTTCCGCCGGTCCGGGTCCCGGCCACCGATCACGTACCGATCGCCGGCGAATGCGGCGGCCGCCAGCAGCCGCTGCTGGTAGCGCTCAAGGACCGGCACCGCGCGCGGGCGCGCGCCGGCGACCTCGACGATCGCCCCGCCTGAACGCGCAACGACATCGCTGCCGCGGACGTGGCGCAACTCGCCGGCGATCACCCCCACGCCCGCGCCGAGGCACACCAGCGCGCTCGCGCGCAGCCTGCGCGCGCGGGTGCTCTGCGCGTCCGCGAGCCGCAGATACCCGTCGATCTCGGTCGGCGAGTACGGCCGCTTCGCGCGCTCGCGCACCAACGGCACCGCTGAGGGCTCGGGGTAGCGCTCGATCGCGCGTGCCAACGCCCGCAGGTTGGTGCGCAGCGTCCGCCGCGTCGCCGGCGACACGCCCGGGCATCCGACCAGGATGAACCGCTCGACCGTCGCCCCTGAGAGCACCACGCGCGGCTCGAGCTCGAGCCCCACACGCTCAGCGAAACACGCCAACCGTGAAGCGGCGAACAACAGCGCCTTCGCTCGCGCGGGCGTGGCCGGAGCGGCGCGCGCGACCACCTCTCGCGTGAAATCGGCCGCCGCGGTCGACAACGCAACGGGCGCGTAGCGATCGACCGCCCGCCGGGCGGCTTCGCTCAGCGTCAGTTCAACACGACACGCAGCAGCCATCACTATCCTCCGGTATATCTACCGTAGGACTCGGACGGAAACCAGCCGCCCCGACTGCCACACTCAAACCGATGAAGCTCGACCCCGCACAGCGCGCCGAAGCGCGCCAGATCGCTACCGAACTCGCCCGACTCGCCCGCTCAGCCGACATCCTGCCCGGCACGATCACCGAGCGACACACCCGCTGCGGCAAACCCGGCTGCGCCTGCCACAACGACCCGCCACGCCTGCACGGCCCCTACCGGCACTGGACCCGCAAGATCGCCAACAAAACCGTCGGCAAATACCTCACCCACGACCAAGCCCACGACGCCCAACACTGGATCGAGAACGACCGCCGCATCCGCGAACTCCTCGCCCGCCTCGAGCAGATCGGCATCGAACGCCTCGAAGCCGACCAACCACGCACCTAAAACCAGACCAAAGCGTGGCCAACGCGCGCTTATGCCGTGACCAGCATCACCACAGCGCCCGAAAACCCCTGCAAACACCCAAACGTGAAGACCTCATGAGCTTCGAGAAGTGCCCGCTTACTGAGACATTCTGTCCCGAACGGGCGCCAAGTCGCACGGCCTCCCGGCGAGGCGGAGTAGCTCGGCGGAGTAGCGCATCGCGAGACTTCTGCTCGCGACGCGTCGGGCGCAGGCCGACGGTCCGGCCGTCCGGCCTTCGCCGGCGTGCGGCGCTCGGCGCGGGCGCCTCCGTTCGTCGCGACCAAGACGGTCGAGGCAAAGCAGTAGTCCGGCGAGCGGAGCTCGGCGACCGGGCTCGACGTCAGCGCGGCCCGGAGGCGTGGAATTCGCCGGTAGCAGGGCCGGCGTCGCGCCTTGCAGAATCCCGGGTTTACCTATGCACTCCGGTCGGCGGTCGAGCGTCGGTCCTACCGGCTCCGACGGCCGGAC
>JALYZL010000291.1 GCA_030948875.1 Actinomycetota bacterium | reverse complement strand
GATCGATCTTGCCGATCCCGACGCCGCCGTTGGTGATGTCCTCTTGCAGGTTGCTCGAGAACTTGCCGGCCATCAGGTCCTTGGTCGCGGTGAACACGCCGACGTTGACCATCTTCTCAGCCGACGTGAGGACGAGCGTCGGGGCGAGGTAGTTCTGCTCGGCGTCGACGCCGATCACCTGCGTGTGCGTCTGCACGCCGGCGGAGATCACGCCGAGTCCGCAGCCGCCGGCAACCTGGAAGACGACCTTCGAGCCCGCGTTGATCTGGTTGAGCGCAAGCTCCTTGCACTTGGACGCGTCGGTGAAGTTCTGCGAGTACGCATTGACCAGCTTGGCCGATGGGTCCGCGGCCTTTACTCCCGCCTGGAACCCGGCGATATAGAGGGTGACGGGCGGGATGCTCTGGCCGCCGACCGAGGAGGCGGTCGTGTAGCTGTGAGCCTTCAGATAGAGCCCGGTGAGATAACCGGCCGGATAGCCCGCCTGCTGCTCGGCGAAATCGATCCCTTCGATGTTCTTCGCCGTGTCCGGGGGCGTAGCGCCGGGGCTGTCGATGATCGCGAAGTGCGTATTGGGGTACTGCTTGGCGACCTGCTCGAGCGGGGCGGCCATCAGGAAGCCGACCGCGATCACGAGCTTGTTGCCGGCAGCGGCAAGCCGAGTGAGATTCGGCACGTAGTCGGCGCCGGAGGTCGACTGCAGCACCGTGCCCTTGACTCCGAGCTGAGACTCGGCCTGGAGCAGGCCTTCATAGGACAGGTGGTTGAAGCCGTGGTCGTTGAGCCCGCCGATGTCGGTCACCAACCCGACCTTGAAGCCGCTGCTACTCGGCGAGGTGCTGCTGGTGGTGCTGGCTGCGGCGGCGGCGCTGCTGGTGGTGCTACTGCTGGTGCTGCTGCCGCATGCGGCGAGCGTCAGAGACAGCGCCCCGATTGCCAGTGCAACGAGGCCGTGTGCCCTGATCCTCCCCCTCATGTGATCTCCTCTCAAAAGAACTGAAGCCGTCACCATAACCCGGAGAGACGACACGCGGCAAATTTCACCTAACGTGCCCTTCATGATGGCCGCCGACGTCCCAGTCTTCGGAGCCCGCTGAGTGCGCCGGGCAACCGTGGCGGTGATGGACGCCTGCGGGGGCGGGAAGCTCCCCGACGCGGCCAGTACGGCGATGCCGGCTCGAACACGCTCGCGCGCCTGGCCGAGCAGGTGGGTGGGCTTCGGTTGCCGACCCTCGAGCGGCTTGGTTTGGGATCGATCACGCCGTTGGCGGGGTTGCGCCGGCCGTCTCGCCGGTCGTATATGGCAAGCTGAGGCCGGTCGGACCGGGGGAGGAGTCGACGACCGGACACTGGGAGCTCATGGGGGTCGTGCCCGAGTGGGCGCTGCCCACCTACCGGCCGGCTTCCAGCCGCCGCTGAGGTACGCGGCGTCGGCAAGATCCACGACCTGTTCGCGGGCGTGGGGATCGACGTCAAGCATGTCGCCGCGACCAATGCTCTGGGAATCCAGGCAACGACGTCATTGCTCCGAGAGCCTTCGTCCGGGCTCATCTTCGTCAACTTGGTCGACACCGACCAGGTGTACGGCCACCGGCACGACGTTGGCGGGTTTCACCGCGCCCTAGTCGAGATCGACGAGGCAGTGGCGGAGTGGATGACGGTGCTTCGTGACCGACGATCTCCTAATCCTAACCCGACCACGGGGTCGACCCGACCGCTTCCCACACCGACCACACTCGCGAGTACGCGCCACTGCTGGCCGGCTGGGCGGGATGCGAGGGGCGCCGCCACGATGGGTTGCTGGCGGACGTGGGCGCGAGCGCGCTGTGGTGGATCGCGCGGCGGGAGGCGCCCGGTTTGGCGGGGGAACCATTTGTGAAGGGGCCGGGAGAGATCACAACGAGGGGTGTTGCCGCGGCCCGATGAGATCCCAGCGATTCCCGACGAGGTCGAGAAACAGCGCGACCCAGCCGTAGGGCTCCTGGCGCGGCGCCGTGACGAACTCGACGCCGGCATCGCACATTCGTTCGTACGATGACTGAAAGTCGTCGACGCGCAGAAACAGTCCGACGCGGCCCGCGAATTGGTCCCCGACGACCTGCACTTGCCGCTCA
>JALYZL010000286.1 GCA_030948875.1 Actinomycetota bacterium | reverse complement strand
GGCTCACCGTGATGCGGTTGGTGGACCCGACGCGTCACGTACGCCTGCCCGGCGGGGCCACCGTTCCCCGCACGCTCGTGACCTACGTGCGCTATCCGGCCACCGGGCCGGCCACCGGCGCGGATCGGCTCGAGGCCATGCCGGCGCGCGCCGGGGGCCCGTTCCCGCTCATCGTCTTCGGGCATGGCTTCGACGTGACACCGGGGCTCTACGCGAGTCTGCTCCAAGCGTGGGCGCGCGCCGGGTACGTGGTCGCCGCGCCGAGCTTTCCCCTCGCCAATCCCGCGGCCCCCGGAGGCCCCACCGAGGTCGACCTGCCCAACCAGCCCGCCGACATGCGCTTCGTCATCTCGCGGATGCTGAGCGCGAGCAATGCGGCCGCGGGTCCGCTCAGAGGGATGATCGCCGATCGTGAGATCGCTGTCGCCGGGCAGTCCGACGGCGGCGACACTGCGCTCGCCGCGGCCTACGATCCGCGCTTCCGCGACCCGCGCATCCGAGCCGCGGTGATCCTCTCCGGCGCCGAGATCCCGCAGCTCGGAGCCTTCACGATCCGACCCGGCGGGCCGCCGCTGCTCGCGACCCAGGGCACCGCCGATCCGATCAACCTGCCGAGCGCCACCAGCGCGTTCTACGACTCCGCGCCCGCCCCCAAGTACCTGCTCAAGCTGCTGGGCGCAAGCCACGTGCCGCCTTACTCATCGCAGGAGCCGCAGCTCGGCGTCGTCGAGCGAGTCACCACCGTCTTCCTCAATCACTACCTCAGACACGCCCCGCGATCACTGAGGCCATTGGTCAAGGCCGGAAACGTCCCCGGAATCGCGGCCCTGAGCGCCGACCCGTAGATGAGCGTCGTCTCATCAAGCTCTTAGCATGGTTTGACCGCGAGGCGGACACTTACTAGCGATGGTCGCCTTGCCGGCGGGGACGAGACGGACCTGCTGGGTCGCCGGCGGGATGATTGCTCTGCTCTGTATCACTGCGTGCGGCGGCGGCGGCGGCGCGGGGGCGCCGGCGGCGAGCCGCTCGAAATCGGCGGCGGGCACGCACGCGACCACGTCCACCGGGCCCTCGGCAGGAGTCACGACCCAGACGGCCGCGACACCACCACCACCACCACCACCGCCGCCGCAACCCTTCGCGCGCCTGCTGAGCAGTGCGCTTTCCTCCGGGCCGACGGGCTTTGTGCCCGCCGCGACCTGGCGGGGGCACACCGCCGCGTGGATCGACCGCACGGCCGGCGGGGTTACGCTCCTGTCCTTCGACCAGCGACTGCTGCAGCTGCATCTGCACTCGGGCACCAGCGACGCGGGACCGTCGGGCTGGCGCTTCGGGCCGTCCGTCGCCGGCCTCGAGCAGCGCCACCTCCTCGCCGCCTTCAACGGCGGCTTCAAGTTCTCAGTCGGCGCCGGGGGCTTCTCCGCTTACGGCCGCGTCGCCGTCCCCCTTCGCGCCGGACTGGGGTCGATCGTCACCTACGCCGACGGCACCACCGACGTCGGCTCCTGGGGCTCGGAGGTCCCGGGCCCGGGAGCACGCGTCGTCTCGGTGCGCCAGAACCTGACGCCCCTGATCGACCGCGCCAGCGCGGCGTCGAATCTCGACTGCCTGACCTGCTGGGGCGCCACCCTCGGAGGCGTGGTCGACCCGGCGCGCTCGGCGCTCGGGATCACCGCCAAAGGGCGCCTGATCTGGGCAGGCGGGGAGCACCTCACGGTGTCGGCGCTGGCCGACGCCCTCCTCGGCGCCGGGGTCGCGCGCGCGGTCGAGCTCGACATCAATCCCGCCTGGGTGGCGGGCTATCTGTACGGGCACCGCGGCGGCCACGGGCCGCTGGCCCCGGTGCCCGTCGTCGCCGGCCAGTCCGGAATCACCGGGGAGTACCTGACGCCCTGGAGCCGCGACTTCTTCACCGTGGTCACGCGCTGAGCAGCGGGCCCGAATCTGAGCTACTTGCGCGCGGGCTTGGCGACGGTGAACTTGAGCGTGGCGGGCTTTGAGGTCGCCCCCGCCGCGGTGGCGGTGATCACCAGGGTGTAGGTACCTGGCCCCAGCTTCTTGTGCGAGGAGATGCGACCGTAGAACCGGGCCGTGTTCGTGCCGGCGTGGCCGGCGAAGCTCAGATTGTCGGGCGTGACCCCCAGGGTGCAGCGGTGATTCTTGGCGTTGTGCTTGCTCTTGGCCACGCACTTCTTGCCCACCTTGCGCCCGCTCACCGACTGCTCGAATACGAACTTGACGGTCGCGGCTACCGAGACGTCGAGGCTGAACGTGGTGCCGACGGGGAGCTTCTGGCTCGCCTTCGTGATGGTGGCGAGGTGATTGCTCTCGAGCCACTTCGAGGCGGACTCAGACACCGACGTGAGGGTGGGAGCGCCGGGGAGGAGCGGCGGACAGGGTGGGACGGGATAGTGGAACGTCGCCTCGAATGCTCCCATGTCGACCACGGGCCCGAGGGCGAAGCAGCCCTCGTGGCTCGCGAGGATGCGCTGGTTGCCGGCGAGGTCGGTGGTGAGTCCGGTGGGCACGAGGGCGTTCGCGCCGGCATCTACGGTCGGGCTGGCCCTCGACTCCGTGCTGTCGGGGTTCAGTTGCGGGTTGGCGCACATGTCGCCGTCGCCGCTCGGGATCGCGGGGCCGCCGGTCTCGGCGCACACGTCGGAATACTGCAGCGTGGTGGTGGAGGTGCCGAAGCCGTAGATCTCGGGCACGACGTGGTAGCTGGTCGAGCCGCCGCTGAGACCGAGGAAGAGGCCGCCGCCCTCGCGGTTGTGGGTGGCGGTGTGACTGCCGGCGATGCTGTTGTTCTCGAACGTGTTACCGGAGACGGTCAGCGTCTGCCCCTGCGAGAGTACGATCCAGGCGCCGCCGCCCGGTCCGACCGATGTGTTGCCGTCGCCTGCTGCCGGCCCGCCGAAGGTGTTGCCGGTGACCTGGACGGGGTTGGTGCCGCCGTTGCTGGAGATGGCCAGCCCGCCGCCGCCCACGGCGGAAACGCTCGCCTGCTTGTTAGCAGTGAAGGTGTTGCCGGTGACGGTAAAGGCGCCGTTTCCGCCTAGGGTCACTCCGGCACCCTCGATTGCGCTGTTGCCCGAGAAGGCGTTGTTAGAGATGACGGTCGGCGTGGCCGTCTCAGCGACGATGTCGACGCCGCCTGCGGTATCGGCGGTGAACATGTTCCCGCTCACAGTCACGGCTCCGCTCGCGCTGCCGATCGACACCGCCGCCGCAGTGCTCGAGCCCGTGAAGGTCATCCCGGAGAGCGTGACGTGGAGACCCGAGTTGCCGGAAATGATCGAACCGGTGGTCAGCGGCTCGAGCGTGGTGGTGGCGCCGCTCGCTCCCTCGAGCGTGAAGGCGTTGGTGTTGGTGGCGGCCACGCTGGCCTTGCAGATCCCCGCGGGCAACTGGTAGACGCCGCCCGCCGTCGCCGCTCCGGCGCCCGTCCCGAACAGCGCCGTCAAGTCAGTGCAGTTCACCGGCGTCACCGCCAGCGCGCTCGGCGCGGACAGCAGTCCGACCGCCATCGCCGCCAGGACGCCGAGCGAGAGAGGCCTGCATCTCCTCATGGCGCCGTAGCCTATACCGGGTCGGTGAACTCCGCTGGCTCTTTGGTCATCCCGGCCGTCACGGCGGCGAGCTGATTCGGCGAGCCGATGAGGTCGCGTTGGAGCTCGACTTCGAGCGCGAGGCTGGCGTCGGCGGGCGCGTTCCACGCTTCGTCGAACAGGCGTTTGGCGGCGCGCACGGCGTCGGGCGAGCGGCCCGCGATCTCGGCGGCGAGCTCTCTGGCGCCGGCCAGCGGATCCTCGCTCACGTGGGTGACGAGCCCGAGACCGAGCGCCTCCTCGCCGCTGAGCACGCGACCCGTGTAGGTGAGCTCCTTGGCCACGTCGATCCCCACCAGCCGCGGCAGGGTGCGGGTGATCGACATGTCGGGGACGAGGCCCCATTTGATCTCCATGACCGATAGACGGGCGTCGGGGGCGGCGATGCGGATGTCGGCGCCCAGGGCGATCTGCAGGCCGCCGCCGAGGCAGTTGCCGTGGATCGCCGCGATCACGGGGACGGGGACGCGCGTCCAGTCGTAGGCGGCGCGCTGAAACCACGTGGGGACGCCGGCCGCGAGCCGGTCAACGAGACCCGGCAGGCCCGAGGGGTCGGACATCATGCTCATGAGGTCAAGGCCCGAGGAGAAGCTCGGACCCTGGCCGCGGAGGACGACGGCGCGGACGCCGGGCTCGCGAGCGAGCCGATCGGCGGCGGCGATGATGGCATCGAACATGGCGGCGTCGAGCGCGTTGTGCTTGTCCGCTCGGGTCAGGCTGACCACCGCGACGTGGTCGGCGATCTCGACGCTGACGCGGGCATCGGCTTCCATGGGCGCCGGACACTATTACCTCGCGCTTGTAGGCAAAGTTATTTCCGCACATAGCGGAGGAAACGTTGCGTTGATCGCTCACGCCTCCGGCGTGGCGAACGCGTGAGCGCGCCGGAGCCGACGACGGCGCGGCTACCATGATGGTGTGCAGCGAAGCCGCCACGGGCGCACCCGACAGTCGACGACGTCGGTTCAACCGCACGGCCGCTCGAATGGCGGCCGCGCGCGTCAGCGCGCGTTCGCAATCGCGGTGCTCCCCGACCAGGGCGACGAGGAGCTCGGGGAGCTCCGGGAGCTGCTCAGCACCGCCGGCGCGGCGGTGGTCGGCGAGCTGATCCAGCGGCGCGAGCAGCCGCACCCGAACACCTATCTCGGCTCGGGCAAGCTCGAGGAGCTGAAGGCCCAAGTGGCCGCGGCCGACGCCAACCTCGTCGCCTGCGACGATGAGCTCACGCCGCGCCAGGAACGGAACCTCGAGGCTGCGCTCGGGATGCCGGTGATCGACCGCACCGCCGTGATCCTCGACATCTTCGCCGGTCACGCCCACACCGCCGACGGCAAGCTGCAAGTGGAGCTCGCGCAGCTCGAATACAACCTGGCGCGGATGCGCGGACTGTGGTCCCATCTCGAACGCCTCGGCGGCGGGATCGGCACGCGGGGACCGGGCGAGACCCAGATCGAGACCGACCGCCGGCTCGCGCGCGACCGGATCGCCGCGCTGCGACGCCGGCTCGGCCGCGTCCGCTCGAGCCGCTCGGTGATGCGCTCAGAACGCGAGCGAGCCCATCTGCCCTCGGTGGCGCTCGCCGGGTACACCAACGCAGGCAAGTCGACGCTCCTCAACGCGCTCACGGGCTCGGAGGTTGGGGTGCGCGACGCCCTCTTTCATACCCTAGACCCGACCACGCGCGTGCTGCGCGTCGGCGGCCGCGACTACCTGCTCACCGACACCGTCGGGTTCATCCGCAAGCTCCCGCATCAGCTCGTCGACGCCTTCGGCGCCACGCTCGAGGAGACACGGCTCGCGGACCTGATCCTCCACGTGGTCGACGCCTCAGCGCCCGAGGAGGAGCTGGAGATGATGTCCCGGGCCGTCGAGGATGTGCTCGTGGAGATCGGCGCGGCCGAGACGGCCAGGGTCCTCGTGCTCAACAAGGCAGACATCCTCGAGCCCGAGCGCCTCGAGCAGCTCGCGCGCCGGCACCCCGACGCTGTGCTCGTATCGGGGGTCACCGGCGAGGGGCTGGACCGCCTCGGACAGCGGATCGAGGAGGAGTTCGCGCGCACGCTGCATACCATCGAGCTCCTCGTCCCCTACGACGAGGGCGGGCGGCTGGCCGAGCTGCACGATCTCGCCGGCGACCTCGAGCGCGAGGACACGCCCGACGGGGTCCGCGTCAGCGTCCGCCTGCCGGCGGGCATCATCGGACGCTACGATCGGTTCGCGGTCAGCGCCCGCGCCGGATGAGCCTCCGCGTGCGGCGCCTCGATCCGGCGGCGCAGGTGCCCAGGCGCGCGCACCCTGGGGACGCCGGCCTTGACCTGTACGCGCTCGATGGCGCCACTCTCGGACCCGGCGAACGGGTCTCGGTGGGCACGGGGATCGCCGTCGAGATCCCGGAAGGGCGGGCCGGGCTCGTGCTGCCCCGCTCCGGGCTCGCCGAACGGCACGGAATCGCGCTCGTGAACGCTCCCGGGCTGATCGACTCGGGCTACCGCGGCGAGCTCCGCGTGCTGCTCCTCAACACCGATCGCGCCGAGCCCTGCGAGATCCTCTCCGGCGACCGCATCGCGCAGCTTGTGCTCGTGGCTGTCGAGGCGCCGAGCGTGGTCGTGGTCGACGAGGTCGAGCTCTCAGAGCGTGGCGCAGGGGGCTTCGGTTCGAGCGGGCGGTGACGCCGGGGGCGTGCCGGATCAGCCGGTGATCAGGCCGTGCGCGATCAGGAACTGCCGGGCGGCGGTCGCCGGAGACAAGTTGTAGATGCTCACATCGGCGTTGAGCTGGCGCATCGCCGGGAGCGTGAGCTGGGCGCTGACGCCGTCGATGATCTGGGCGAAGGCGGGCCCCTCGGCGAGCAGAGCGCCCTGGGTCACGACCGGCACTACGTTTCCGAATCCGAACAGGCGGTCGGGGTCGCGGAGCGGCTGATACTGGCCCGAGGCGAGCTGCCCGTCGGTCGTGAAGACGTCCGCGGCCTGGACCGTGCCGTTCTTGAGGGCGTCATACTGGAGCCCGATCGCCAGGGGCTGGACGTGGGCCGGAGTCACGCCATATACCGCTTGGATCCCCAGCAGCCCCGTCTGGCTGTCGGCGAACTGGGGAGGGGCGCCGAAGGTTATGCTGCTCTGCAAGCGGCCGAGGTCGGCGATCAGCCGTAAGTGGTGCTCGGCGCCGTAGGTGGAGAGCACGGCGATCGCGTCGGTGTCTGAGAACGGCGTCGGCTGGAGCAGACGCAACCCGTGGGCCAGCGCGTAGTCCTGGGCCGCGGCGAAGGCGTCGTGCTCGCTGCGGAAGATCTCGGAGTCGTTGGCCACCGCGGTGTCGAAGGTCCCGACGTATTCGGGATACATGTCGAGCTGGCCATTGTCCAGCGCTTGCGTGGTCACCTGGGTTGAGCCGATGTTCTTGTTTAGGTTGACCGTGAAGCCCTGGGCCGAGAGCGCCTGGCTGTAGAGCTCTCCGAGGATGAACTGCTCGGTGAAGTTCTTGTCGCCGATGGTCACCGGTGGCCGGCCCGTGCCAGGCAGGAACGCGGGCGCGGTGGTCGTCGTCGTCGCGGCGCTGTCCTTGGCCGTCTCCGGCGGCGGCGAGGATCCGGCGCCGCACGCGGTGAGGACGAGCGCGAGTAGCGCCGCGAGCGCGCTGCCCGCTCGGGGCAGCCTGCGCCACGGCGTTGGCGATGAAATGGGTCTTCCGCCTCGGCTTGGCATCGAAAATCGTCAGGCCGCCTCCCCGCATGCCAGGACGGCGCGCGCGCGCTGGCAGCAATAGTAGGGGACGGCCGATCAAGGACGTTACCCCGGAGCTGTCGGCTGAGGGCTCCGTCGCAGCGCTGAGCGCTGAGCGCCCCCAAACGGGCGGAGGCCGGGGGCGCTCAT
>JALYZL010000281.1 GCA_030948875.1 Actinomycetota bacterium | reverse complement strand
CCCCCGCCGCGCCCGGCGCCCCCGGAACCGCTCCGGACCGCCTGGCGCCCCGGAACCGCTCCGGACCGCGTGGCGCCCCCGCCCCTACCGCCACCCACCCCGCCCGGCCGCGCCCCACGCCGCGGGCAATAAACTCATGCCCCATGTTCGTCTTCAAAGCCGCCGTGGTGGGCGCGGGCACGATGGGTGGCGAGATCGCGCAGACGATCGCCAACGCTGAGATCCCTGTCGTCCTCAAGGATGTCGATCAGAAGTTCGTCGACCTCGGCCTCGAGAAGGCTCGCTCGCTGTGGCAGAGCCGCGTCGATGCCGGCAAGCTCGAGCCGGCGGAGCTCGAACGGCGCGTCGCGCTGATCACCGGCACGACCGACTACGCGCCCTTTAGCGATGTCGACTTCGTGATCGAGGCGGTGCCCGAGCGGATGGCGATCAAGCAGGCCGTGTTCTCCGAGCTCGACGAGGTGACTCCCGGTCACGCAATCCTTGCCTCGAACACCTCATCGCTGTCCGTGACGGAGATGGGCGAGGCGACGAGCCGGCCGGACATGGTGGTCGGTTTTCATTTTTTCTACCCGGCGTCGGTCATGCGCCTGGTCGAGGTGATCGAAGGCGAAGAGACATCGCCCGAGACGGTGCAGGCCGCGGTCAACTTCGCGACTCAGGTCCGCAAAACGGCGATCCGCTGCGCCGAGGCCCCGGGTTTCGTCGTCAACCGGATTCTGGGCTCGGCGGTGTCCGAGCTGTGGCGCGTCCAGGAGGAGACGGGCACGCCCATCAAGGAGCTCGACAAGATCGTCCAGGAGAGCAAGGCGGCGCCCGTGGGCCCGTTCTTCCTCGCCGATCTGCTCGGCCTCGACACCGTCCTCCACGTCGCCGAGTACCTCGAAGAGGCCTACGGGGATCGCTTCTTCGTCCACCAGCAGATGCGGGAGCTCGTCGCCGCCGGGGATCTCGGCGCCAAGACCGGAAAGGGGTTCTATGAGCACGGCCACTGAGCTGGACGCCGAGAAGCTCGTCGAGCGCTTCACCCTCAAGGCGCTGGTGGAGAGCTGCCTCGTGCTCGAGGAGGGGATCGCTACGGTCAAGGACATCGATCTCGGGATGATGGCCGGGGCCGGCATCATCCCGCCGCCCTTCGCCCGCGCGGACCAGATCGGCCTCGACGACGTGCTGGCCAAGCTCGAGCGGGCCGCGGCGGAGTGGGGGGAGAGCTTCGAGCCGCCCGGCATCCTGCGCCGGCTCGTGGCCCAGGGGCGCCTCGGGGTCAGATCGGGTCAGGGATTCTTCCCGTACGCGAGGCCGGACGCCGGGTGGGACGAGAGCCCGGTGAGGCTCGAGTCGCGCGACGGGTACGCGATCGCCTGGCTCGACCGCCCACCGGCGAACTCGATCTCGCCCGAGGTCGTGGAAGCGCTCGAGAAGGTCTGGGACGCGGTAAGCGGCTCACCGGCGCGGGCGCTCGTGTTCGCCTCGGCCAACCCGATGCTGTTCTCCGCGGGCGCCGACATCAAGGCATTCACCAAGATGGACGCCGCCGCGGGGAAGGACCTCCTGGATCGGATGCACGGCCTGCTGCGGAGAATGGAGACCTCTCGGGTTGCCACCATCGCCGCCGTCAACGCGCTCGCTTTCGGCGGGGGCTGCGAGCTGGCGATGGCCTGCGACATCCGGATCGCGGCCGACTCCGCCACCTTCGGCCAGCCCGAGATCAACCTCGGGATCATTCCCGGCTTCGGCGGGACTCAGCGACTCCCGCGCCTCGTGGGCGAGGCCAAGGCGCTGGAGATGAACCTGATCGGCGACGCGATCTCGGCCGGAGAGGCGTACGAGCTCGGCCTGGCCCACCGCGTCGTGCCCGACCACGAGCTGCTCGACACCGCCGTTTCGTGGGCGCGCAAGCTTGCCGGCCAGGCGCCCCTGGCGATCGAGCAGATCAAGCGGGTCTCGGCGAACGGCGATTTGGACGCCGGGACCCGAGCCGAGAAGCAGGCGTTCCTCAGCGTGTTCACCTCCGAGGACGCGCGCGAGGGGATCTCGGCGTTCGTGGAGAAGCGGCCCCCGCATTTCCACGGCAAGTGACGGTCGACGCTGAAAGTGCACCGGCGGCGAGGCTCGCGGCGCTGGTTCGTGGCGCCCGCTCGGTCGTCGCGCTGACCGGCGCCGGCATCTCGGTCCCTTCGGGGATCCCCGACTTCCGCTCTCTCGGCACCGGCCTGTGGGAGAACGTCAATCCAATGGAGGTCGCGCACATCGATGTCTTCCGCCGCGACCCCGAACGTTTCTGGAGCTTCTATGGGGATCGCTTCCAGACGCTCGAGGGCAAGCAGCCCAACCGCGCGCACCGGGTCCTGACGGCGCTCGAGCGAGCGGGCCTGCTCGATGCCGTCATCACCCAGAACATCGATCAGCTCCACGCCCGCGCGGGGACGCTGGAGCTCGTCGAGGTCCACGGAACGATCGCCCATTCCTCGTGCCTGCGGTGCGGCGCCAGCTACCCGGTGGCCGAGGTGCGGGCGCGCCAGCTCGCCGACGAGCACCGCGTGCCCCGCTGCGGCTGCGGTGAGCCGCTGAAGCCGGACGTCGTCCTGTTCGGCGAGTACCTGTCCGCCGACGCGCTGGCGCGTTCTGAGGAGCTCGCCGCGGGCGCCGACCTGATGCTGTGCATCGGCTCCTCGCTCGAGGTCTATCCGGTGGCGCAGCTCCCGCTCATCACGCTCGCCGCAGGCGGGAAGATCGCGATTCTCACCCAGGGTTCGACGCCACTCGACGCTAGGGCCACGGTCCGCATGGGCGGCGACATCGTGCACGCGCTCGACGCTCTCGTGCAAGCGCTGGCGCTGACGAGAGCCGAGCTCATCCGCTAACGGCGACCCGCGCCCGCAACGCCGCCTCGAGGCGCTCGAGCGTGTCGAGCACCGCGGCCCGAGCGCCTTCGTCGAGCGGCCCCGCGAGCGCTTCGTGCGCCGCTGCGAGGACCGCCTCCCGACCGCTGCGGAGCTCCGCGAGCCGGTCCTCGAGCGAATCTGCACTGGGGTCGAGGGGGAGCTCAGAGAGCGCGGCATCCAGCGCGACAAGGAGCTGAAGCGCGGCTTCGCGGTAACGATCGTGATCGACGTCGGCCCGCGCCCTCAGCGCGAGCTCCTCGCAGGCGAGGATCTGCTGGCGGCCACCCAGGGCGGCCGCGAGCCGGGCCTGGGGCTGGAG
>JALYZL010000279.1 GCA_030948875.1 Actinomycetota bacterium | reverse complement strand
GGGCCGGTGGCACTGGCCGCCATCCTGCGTGGCTTAAGACCACACCCTCCGCGACCAGCCGGGAAATCGTCACGGGCGCGTGACGGCAGCGTCACCCGCTTGAATCAGCGGGGGGGCCGGTGGCTTTCGCGGACATCATGAGTCCGGAAAGACCACACCCTCCGCAACCAGCCGCGAAATCGTCACGGGCGCGTGACAGCGGGGTCACGCGTTGGGCACGAGACCAAGCGCCAAGGCGCCGCCAAAGCGCCAGTCGCCCATTACCGGTAACGCCGCGATATTCCTTGAGGCCCATCTGCTTCCCATCGCGGCCGCGGGACGGCATCTAATCCGGGTGGTGGAGGGAACAGGGACTCTGGTTTCGAAAGCGGCCCAGTTCGTCCCCGTCGGGCAGGGCTTTCGCAGGTTACGGACTCGGCGACGCCGCGACCGTGCTCATGTGGCCGCGAGCCCTTCGCGACGCTGCCCTTGTCAAGGCGAGCTTGCTCCGATCGCACACTTGATGTAGGTTAGGGTCACCTGATTAGGGTAACCTAATAAGTCTGGAGTGCGGATGAGCTTTGCCGATACGGTGCTGGTGGGAGCGATCGCGGGATTCACGATCTACCTCGGTCTCCCGGTTGGCCGAGTTAAGCACGTTGACGATCGCGTCCGCGTCGCACTGGCGATGTTTTCCGTCGGGATCCTCGCGTTCATCTTCATGGACGTCACCAAACACGGCCAGGAGATCGTCGATACCGCGCTGAGCAACTTCAAGGACCACAAGTCCGGCTTCTCCCATGTCCTCGGGCTGTTCGCGCTGCTCGCCGCCGGATTCACGATCGGTACCGCCGGTATCTCGGCGATCGAGCGGCGGTTGCGTCCCCGCGGTCTCACCAGACCGCCGATCGCGGGAGGCGAATCGGCAGCCAGCCTGAGCCCCAGCCAGCTTGCTGCATACCACTCAGAGGCCGCTGCCAGCCAGCGCCGGGCACTGCAGACGGGCATGATGATCGCGGCGGCGATCGGCCTGCACAACTTCGCGGAGGGTCTCGCGATCGGCGTCTCGGCGAAAGCCGGCGCGATCGGCCTAGCGACAGTCCTGGTCATCGGCTTCGGGCTACACAACGCCACCGAGGGGTTCGGCATCGTCGGCCCGCTCGGATCGGTGCGACCGTCGTGGAAGTGGCTTGCTCTCGCTGGGCTGGTCGGCGGCGGTCCGACTTTCCTCGGAACGATCGTCGGCTACCAGGTCCATTCCGACGCCCTCGAGCTCGCGTTCTACGCCCTCGCGGGCGGAGCCATCCTCTACGTCGTCGGCGAGATTTGGACCGGCATGCGCCGCTACGGACACCGCACCCTCGGCCTCAATCTCCTCGCGCTCGGCTTCCTCGTCGGCGTAGCCACCGACCTCGTGGTCTCCTACGGAGGCGGCTGAGCGGTTAGCGCGCTGCGAGTACAGGTGCCTGGGCGACGTTTGTCGGTGGATGGGCTGCCTCATCCGATGAGCTAGCAAGGCCGGATGTACCCGCTCGAGAGTGCAAGGGTTCTTTTTGCGCCGGGAACGGGCCGGTCGACGCAGTCTGCAGCTGCTCGCGGTACCAGCCGGCCGACTCGCGGACAGCTCGACGAGGAGAGCCGCGCGACCGGGGCGATCGACGGAGGCTCTCAGCACACGCGCGCTGGCACCGGCACCCCCACCTCCCGTCACTCAGCAACCAACCACGATCCTCGTGCGCGCGCAGAACCCGCTCGACCCGCGCCTCAACGGCGCAATCACGATCGTCCCGATCGGCCGTGATGGGTCCCACATCGTCAAGATGTTCTGCGAGCGACGCGCCCGACGTGAACTACTTGGGGCGTGACCAGAAGCTAATCGGTGGTCCGGGCCAGTGGCGACTGTATGTGCTCGGCCTGCGGACCATGCGGCCGCATCGGGTGCAATACGAGCGCGTTACCGCGGCACCCGTCCCCCCTCCGCCCCGGGCTCCGTCGCCGGCCCGCGGGGCGCCGCGATCCCCAGCACGCGCATCGCCTTCAACCCCAGCGACAGCTTCTCGCGGCCGTCGGTGGAGGAGACGTCGAGGCCGGTGAGCTCGCGGACGCGCTCGAAGCGGTAGCGGATCGTGTGGCGGTGGGTGATGAGGCGGGCTGCGGTGGCGTTGACGTTGGCGTCGCACTCGAGGAAGGTTGAGAGGGTGCCGAGCAGATCGGTCTCGTACTGCTCGTCGTAGATCACGAGGGGGCGGACGGTCTCGTCGTAGAAGCGGTTGAGCTCCGCTGGGTCATTCATGTGCGGGAGCAGGAGCTGGTAGGTGCCGGTCTCCTCGTAGCCTAGCTCGGAGCGGCGGGGGTCGCCTTCGACGACGTTGGCCGCGAGCAGGGCCTCGTTGCCGGCGCGGCTGAGGTCGAGGGGGTCCTCAGCGTGGCGGCTGCGGCCGATGATGAAGGCGAAGCCCGCGAGGCCCGACTCGAGCTCGCGGATGACCGCGGCGGCGACGCGGCGCCCCGTTTCGCCGTCGGGGTCGGGGACCATGACGACGACCTGATCAGGATCGTCCTCGGCCGGGGCGGCGATCGCGCCCGGGGAGATCGAACGGGCGCCGCGGCCGGTGACCGCGAGGAGCCGCTGGCGCCAGTCGTCCTCGGTCGGGGTGCGTGGGTGGGCCCGGACCACGACCACGCTCCCCCCTACGGAAAGATCGGTCCCGAGCTCCTTGCCTCGCGCCACGAGATCCTCGCGTTCGGCTATGCCGCGACGGAGGACGACGCGCTGGAAGCTCGTCGCCGCCTGCTCGGAGGCCCGCTCGGGGGCGCGGACGCGCTCGACCTCGGATCCGACGAGGGTGGTCACGAGGCGGAGCATCGAGCCGTCGGGGACCTGGTCGCGGGGGCGCATGCGCAGCTGCCCGACCGGCGTCTCGGCCACCTTGAGCTCGACGGTGGTGACGTCGGGGGCGTCGCGCATCAGCGAGCGCTCGTCGGCCGGGGAGCGGGTGGCGACCGCGAGCACGGCGCCGGAGCGATCGATGAGGATCAGGCTCGCGTCGAGCGCCCGCGAGGCCGCGCGGAGGATCTCGGGGAGCCCGGCGCCGGCCTCGACCGCGTCGGTGATCGCCGCCAGCGCGCCGAGGTCGGGCCCTCTTGTCTGGCGGGGTGGGGCTTCGTCAGCCACGGTCGGGGGTTCCGAGGGAGTCATCTAGAAGAAGCGTGGCCACTCGAGTACGACCACCGCTCCGGCGAGGACGCCGAGCCCGACGAGCGCGGCCAGGACGTACATGGATAGGACCACGACGGCGACGCGTTCGAGCGGCCGCCGGTAGGCGGTGATGGCCGGAACGAGCACGAGCACGCAGAACGCCGCTAGGCCAAATATGCCCAGACATGCACCGACGAGGTATGTGATGTCCTGGTTGCTCATCGTCGCTCGACGCTCATTGTGCCGAACTCTGGTGACGGCTAGCATTTCGAACCGAGGCAAAGTCCGCATCTACCGGGACCGTGGCGACAGCTTCCGGGAAGCGCTCGCGCGCCGCCGCCGCCGCCGCCTGGGCTCGCGGCGGCGCATCGGCGCCCCAGAAGACGCCGGCGACCGTCGGCCCCGAGC
>JALYZL010000270.1 GCA_030948875.1 Actinomycetota bacterium | reverse complement strand
ACCTCGGACTTGTGCGTGAGCGTGCGACTAACGAGCTTTGCCACGACGGGGAATCCGATTCGCTCAGCGGCGGCCGCCGCCGCCTCGGCGTCGGCGACGATCTCCTGATCGGCGACGTGGATCCCGAACGCGCGAGCGAGCTCGGCGGCATCGGCTGCGCCCAGCGGGCCCGGACCGATCGCGCTCAGGCCGACTGGGAGCTTGACCGCGCGGGTGGCCGCCGCAGCGCCGCGATCGCGGATCGCGGCTTCACCGACGGCGTGATCGCGGACAGACGCCTGACGAACCGCGCCGTAGCGGTGCGCCAGCGCGGCCGTGCGGGCCGTGCGGGCCGGCCACTCGTAGCACGGAATGCCGGCGCCCTGCAGCAACTCCAGGTTGGAGCGAGCGTCGGCGGGCGCCACCCAGCAGACGTAGACCGCGACCTCCAGCCCGTCGTCGGCAAGCCCTCGCACGACGTCGCGCAGCCCCTCGGCAACCGCCCGGTCCTGAGCGCTCCGGTGCAGCAGTACCGCGACCACGAGATCGACCTCGCCCGAGCGCGCCAGGCGATCGACGGCGAACGGGTAGAGCTCGGCGAACCTCGCCCACACGGTCGTCACGTCGACCGGATTGCGCGGGCTGCCCACGGCCGGCAGGCGTGCCGCGAGCTCGGCCTGGAGCCCGGGTGAGAGCTCGGGCACTGACAACCCGTTCTCGACCAGTAGGTCGGTGAGCTCGACGCCGGTTCCGCCCGAGTTGGACACGATCCCCACCCGTCCGCCGCGCGGGACGGGCTGCCAATCGAGCGCCCGCGCCACGTCCATCATCTCGAGACCGTTGTCGGCCACGACGATGCCCGACTGCGCGAATGCCGCGCGCCAGATCTGGGCCTTGCCGGCGAGCGCGGCCGTGTGCGAGACCGCCGCTCGCGCCCCGGCGGAGGTGCGCCCGGTCTTGGTGACGATGATCGGCTTGTGGGGGGAGATCTTGCGGGCCGCCTCGCAGAACGCGCGCCCGTCCGGCAGCGATTCGATAAAGAAGCACAGAACGGCGGACTGCTCGTCCTCGCCGAGGTACTCGAGCACCTCTGTGTCCTCGATGTCGGCCTTGTTGCCGGCGGCATACAGTTTCGCGAAGCCCATCTGCTGCTCCTGGCCGAGCAGATAGATCGCCATTCCGTAGGCGCCTGACTGGGTCGCCAACGTGATCCGGCCAGCGGCGCCGCCCGATCCGAGCGCCATCGTCGCGTTGAGGCCGAGATGAGAGTTCTGGACGCCGAGGCAGTTCGGACCGACGATCCGCACGCCCGCGGCGCGGGCGATCTTGACGATCCGCGTCTGCAGCGCGGCGCCAGCTTCGCCGGTCTCGGCGAAGCCGCCTGAGATCACGACCACCGCGCCGACGTGCGCCTCGGCAGCGTCGGCGACGACCTCGACCACAGCCGCGGCGGGCACGATTGCCACCGCGAGATCGATTCGGGACGGGACGTCCGCGAGCTTGGCGTAGGCCCGGCGACCGGCAACCTCGTCGCGGGACGGGTTGACCGGAATCACCTCGCCCGTGAACCCCTCGAGGTTCTTCATGAACGAGGTTCCGACCTTGCCAGCCTCGTCAGAGGCTCCTACGACCGCAACGCGGCGGGGTGCGAAGATCGCCTCCAGACCCTCGCTCATCGCCGGGCGGCGACGTCGCCGGCGCTCGTCTCGCGCGTGAACATGCGCGCCAGCTCGGACGGACCAAGCTCCGAGCGTCGGACGTTCAGCGGGTCGATCGCCCGGATCACCGCGAGCTCCTCGTCGCTGGGCGCGAGCATCGGTTGCACCGGCTCGGACAGCTCGAGCTCGAAGCCGGTCGCGGCGCGTACGTCGTCGACGCTAACGTCTGGGTAGGTACGCCGCAGCCGCGCTCGGCCTTTGGGGAAGTCGAAGACGCCCAGATCGGTGATCATCGCCTCGGGGCCCTGGCCGGTGAATCCAAGCTCGGAGCGCGTCCCCGCCGGCGTCCGGTGGCCGATGTCGGTGATGAAGTCGCATCGCTCAACGAGCGTCCTGCCTGACCCGTGGCGCGTCGTCCAGATCGTCAGGTGGCGCACGGTCGCAGACAGGTTGCAGCCGCCGCCGCCGCCGCCGAGCTTGACCTTGGGGCGGTCGCGCGGGCCGATCATCGATACGTTGGTGTTGCCGAATGAATCGATCTGGCCTCCGGAAAGGAACATGCGATCGAGTCCGCCGCGGGCTCCCAGGTCGAACAGCTCCTCGAAGCGCAGCACGTGCGGCGCGCCCTCCAGCAGCGACCAGTCGTTGGAGGTCGGCGGGATGAATGCCGGGACGGGATCGAGCGCGTAAGTGGCTCCCTCTACCAACACCATGTGGGGCGCGTGGGTCTGCTTGGCAACGTGCATCGCGACCTGGGCACACGGGCTGCCGAAGCCGTGAAAGACGATCTCGCCGTCGCGGATCGTTCGCGCCAGCTCCACGCAGATCCACTCGTCGAGCGTGAACTCGGCGGGGCTCACGCCATCAGCTCCTGCCATCTCTCGGCTGACTCACTCCAACCCTCGAGCAGCTCGAGCGCCGGCCGTCCGACAGCGCTCAGGTAGTGCTCCTCTCCGTCGAGCACGAACGAGTCCAGGTACTTACGCACGCCCTCGGCGTCTGCCGCCGCGCCGATCCACGTGGCCAGGTGGTCGCGGTCGTAGGTGTAGTGCGGATAGCACGAGGTTGGATGCGCCCCGAACGGCGCCTCGACGACCGCGTCGACGAGAAAGTAGGGAATCGTGACGCCGGCAGCCGAGACCTCCTCGGTCGACGCGATCCGCTCGGCGCTGACGACGACGCGCTGCGAAGCGAACGCGAACCGCTCGTCGAGCACCAGCGGTCGGGGGATGTGGACGTTGCCGCGCTCGTCGGCCACGAGGCCGTGGATCAGCGCGACGGCGGGCGACAGGGCAGGGACCGCCACCAACCGCTGGCCTGTAAACGGGCAGGTGATCTCGCCGTACTCCGGGTGCAGTCCGAGCACGTCTGAGCCCACGATCCCGCGCACGGGCATGAACGGCAGCCCGTACTCGGCCGCTCGAAGCTGTTGCAGCAGCGTGTAGCAGCACGTCTCACGAAGCTCGACCTCGCCGCTCTGCGCCGCGCGACGGTACGCCGGAGCGAGGCCGAAGTCCTGTTCGAAGCCGACGTAGCTCTGCTCGACCGCGCCGATGCAGTTCGCGCCGATCAAGAGGTCGACGTCGATCCCGTGAGCCGAGCCGACGACTCGCAGATCGCGCCGGCGCTGGCGGATCAGCTCGCGCACCAGCGCCATCGGCTCCCTATGTGAAAGTCCGCCGCCGAGTGCCACCACGTCCCCGTCGGCGACCAGCGAGG
>JALYZL010000267.1 GCA_030948875.1 Actinomycetota bacterium | reverse complement strand
GCACTGGATCGCGTTCACCATCACGGCGTTGTCGTTGGGCGAGTTGAGCGGGAGGCAGGCGAGATGAACCCGCGCGCGGGCCGCTGGGGGCAGTCGCCGCCAGCGTTCCCGTACCTCGGCGAGCACGGCTGCCGCTTCGGGGTCATCGGCGACCTGGTTCGCGTCGGGGCCTGCGAGGAGGAGGTGCGCGTCGCTCGCAGCCAACACCCGCTCGAGGAAGCCGTCCAGGATCCCGAGCGGGTCCTTGATGCGGTCCCACCGAGCCAGCGAGACGACGACGGGCTCCCGGCTCCAGTCCGGCGCCCCGTCGGAGTCCAGGACGGTGGGGCCAGCGGCGAGCGTCGCCGTCGACCCATCCGTGCGTGCGTAGCTCGGACTGGCTGTCGGCACTCCGGCGGCAAGCCCGAGGTGCTGCAGGATCGCGCGCGCAGCGTGATCTGACATCGGCAGATTCTTCGTCGAGGCGGGGTCGATGCCCGGCGTCAAGATTGAAGTCTCCGCGCCGCCCAACCACTCCGGCAGGGAGGTGTAGCGGCTAAAAACGAAGCGGTGGACGCCGGCGAGGCGAGGCCTCAGGGACGTCCACGCGTTCTCGGAGAACTCGTTGTCGTTGTCGATGCCCACATGGCAGCACCAAATGACGTTCGCGCCGGCCCGTTCGAGCGGCCCCGACATCGCGGCCGTCTGGGGGTCGTTCAGCACCACCACGTCTCCGGGAGCGATCCGCGACGCTAGCGCCCGGGCGTGCTGGTCGGCAGCTCGGTCAAAGATCGCCAAGTCGTCGAATCCGAGGACGTCCCCGTTACCTGCCTGGCCTTGGAGATGGTTATGAAAGCGCTTGGTCACCCGGAAGAACTCGACAGAACCGCGCAGCACCATCCACCGCACGTCAATCCCCGCGCCCCTCCAATAAGGCAGCAGCGTACGCAGGAGCTGCGCAACCCCACCACCGAAAGCGGTCGAGTTGACCATCCAAACCGTCCTTCCACCCAGCAGCTCACCGGCGTGCTGCTGGGCCACGCGCACACGCTCGATCATCGGCTCGAACAGGTAGCCACCGAGACTCTCGAAATACCGCGTCTCAAGCGGCATCTCGGCAAGAGCTCCGGGATTCTCAAACTCCCGAGAGTCAAGCGCAACCGCGGGACGAGCCATCAGTCGGCGGTCCTGCGCCGGTGGGATGACGCCTGGGCGCGGGGTTCGCGTCTCGGGGGGCGTGCACGCGGCAGCTTTAGCGACAGCTGAGGTGCGGCTCGCGCCCGGGCGGGCTGTGCGCTCATCGCTGTCCTGGCAGCGGCTTGCTGGGGTTGGCTCGTGGCCGCGTGGTGTTCTCATACTGCCCGTTGGTCGCCGCCCGGAAGCTGGACAGCTTGACGGTCGTGCTGTGAGGACCCTGGCATCGAGAACAGTGCGGGCTTGCCAGCGTGCGGGCTCGCAACTTGACGCGCTGGCCACAGCAACAACAGTTCAGGTGCGGGGTCGGTGCTCTCACCCCGGCTGTCCAGTCGCTCGCCACGAGGCGGTTATCCCGTCCGGCTCTCAGCCAGGGCCATCAGCCACGCCTGGCGTTTGATCTCAAATCCGTCCGGGAGCGCGTCGCCGATCGCTTCGACTGCGCTAACCCAGCTCAGCGCATCGGCATAGTCACCGCGCGCCGCGGACTCCTGCGCCCAGCCAAGGCTGCTCGCCACCGCAGCCAGATGCCGATCACGGTCACTAAAAGCCGCTGCTCGCGTCAACGTGCTCACAGCCCGACCATCAACCCGGCTGACGCACAGCGTTCATATCCCCAGGGCAGCACGATGCGCGCCCTTTCGTCCGCTGAACACCACAAACGGCTCACGGCACGCCGGGCCTGGCCGGCCCCTGAAACGGCGACGGCTGACGCCCGACCGGACCCTGAAGCGTGCGCCACAGCCGGCGCCGGGGGTGAAAAGACGCAACAACTCAACTCCTGACACGTGCGTTACGGCGACGACCCACGACGATCGCCACCCACAACGGCCAAGAGCTAGAGCCGACAAAACCACTACCCGCAAGCATTTGAACGGGCGCCCACAGATCGTACACGCCGTCACAAACGCTCGCCCCTGCGCAACCCCCCCGGCTGCCCCGTTCGGGGTCATCACACGCCGCTTCGCGACCGACCAATAGATCGTTCACGCTCGCCTCCCCGCCGCACCTGACACGCTCACCGACGCGCTGCCCCCGACGCTCACCGCGGCTCCTGACCCCAGCAGCTCTGGCGGTTTGCGCGAGATGCCGAGT
>JALYZL010000249.1 GCA_030948875.1 Actinomycetota bacterium | reverse complement strand
GCTCGGCGCTGACCGAGAGAATGGCCGCCTCGCGCGCGGTCGCGGAGCGCGGTGCCTGCAGCGGCGCGGCGGTGGCGATGAGCGTGGGCTCACGCATTGACGAGCTCCACGTCGCGGACGGTCCGCTTGACCAGACCGGTGAGGACTTTTCCGGGCCCTACCTCGACGAAGCGCCGCGCGCCGCGCTCGTGCATGGCCAGGACGGTCTCGCGCCAGCGCACGGGGCTGGTCAGCGCCTCGGCGAGCCTGCGGCGGACGTCGTCGAAGGGCTTCGCGGTGACCGCCGAGATCACGGTGGCGGCGAGCGCCGGGCGCGGGGTGAGCTCGGCGCGCGCGAGCGCGGCCTCGAACTCGGGCACCGCGTTCGCCATCATCGGCGAGTGGAAGGCGCCCGTGACGGGCAGCTCCATGGGACGGAGACCGAGCTCCTTGGCCGCTTCGCTGGCCGCCTCGAACGCGTCGCGCGAGCCGGAGAGGACGACCTGCTGGGGCGAATTGTCGTTCGCGACCGCCAGCCCGTGTGCCGTCGCGATCGCCTCGGCGTGGTCTGCCGCCCCGGCGCCGAGGAGCGCGAGCATGCCGCCGTCGCCCGCCCGTTCGCCTGAATCCTGCATCAGCCGGCCGCGCAGCGCGACGAGCTCGAGCCCCGAGCGCTCGCTTAACACCCCGGCGGCGACAAGCGCCGCGAGCTCGCCGAGCGAGTGCCCGGCCATGTAATCGGCCTCGGGCCGGCCCAGCCCCTCCCAACCGGCGAGGCTGGCGCAGAAGATCGCCGGCTGGGCGTAGCGGGTGCCCGCCTGCACGAGCTCGAACGGATCCTCGCCGACGCACTCGATGGCGAGTGTCAGCAGGTCGGGGCGGATGCGCTCGACGTCATCCCGCATGCCTGGCGTCTGGCTCCCCTGCCCGGGGAAGAGAATTGCAGTAGTCGTCATTCGTCGATTCACCCTACGCACGGGCTTCGTCACGGATACGGCGTCGCCTGCCCCTTACCCCCCGAACGGGGGGACCAGGGGGGATGACCGGGGAGGGAAGGGCCGATAGCCCTTCTTGGCCCTGGGCTGCCGTCGAGGCCGGCGGCTCAGACGGGTCGAGCAGATGACCGGACGTTCGTCCAACGAAGTGTGCCCCGGGACGAGCGAAGATGTAGGCTCCGGTCCGGTGGCCCGGGGCCGGGCGGTTCGGATCGATCTGATCGTAGGAGGCTGTCTTGTCATTCGCAAGCTCATCTCGTCTTCGTGCCAGGGCCGTATTGCTGCTCACTGGCCTGGCGACTGCCATAGCGGTGCTCCTGGCGAGCGGATCGGCCGCGCAGGCGGCCACGATCTGGACGCCGATCAACAGCGGCACGACCGACACGATCAGCGCGATCGTCTACCAGTCGCCCGCCCGGTTCTGGTACGCGACGACCAACGGGAAGCTCGAGTACTACAACGGCAGCGCGTTCGTCGCCGGCGCGGGGCCGTCACCAGGGACGATCTTCACGGACCTCGCCTTCCAGCCGGGGACCACGGGCGGCCCGGGCACCGCAGGCCTGTACGGTTATGCGGTCGCGAGCGACGGCCAGATCTGGCAGACGGCCGATGGGGGTGTCACCTGGACGTCGATCGCGAAGCCGTCTACGTATCCGGACTGCTCTAGCACCACGTTCGCCCCCGAGAGCGAGCTGAACGGCGTCGTGTGGGCCGGCAGCAGCACGGCATATATGTTCGGCAACAACAGCACGGTGCTCAAGGCGACCAACGCCAACACCGCCAGCCCCGGATTCGCGGAGATCAACAAGAACCACAGCGGGACGTGCGCCGACGAGAGCAATAGCGCAGTGACAAATCTGACCGACGGCGTCTTCCTGGCGAGCAATCCGCTTGCTGGCTTCATGGTCTCGCAGGACTTCGGACAGATCTACTCGACCTCTAACGGCTTCTCCAGCGGTGTCCGTCTGTCACAGATGATCAACGAGTTCACGGGCAATCCGCGGATGGCCCAGGACGCAGCCAACCCCAATCGGATCTGGGTGGCCGACCACGCGGCCGGCGGCGGCGGCTGTGGCTCACTGTGCTTCGGCCTCTCGACCGACGGCGGCGTGACGTTCAGCAACCCGAAATACCCGCAGTACCTCAACTCGGGCACAAGCCCGACAATCGGCCTGTACGACGTGAGCTCGCAGGGGGGCACCGAGGTGGCCGCTGGTACCGGCGGCGAGATCTTCAATTCGGTCGACGGGACGAACTTCTATAACCAACCCGCGACGGGCGCGCTGGCGACCGAGAACTGGCGTGCTGAAGACGCCTACGACTCAGCGCACGCGGCGGTCGGCGGTGTGGGTGGTGCGCTCGTCATCACCGCGCAGGCGAACACGATCCCCGACATCACCGCCCCCACGGGGACGATCGTCGGGCCGACGACGGTGCCGTCCGGGTCAGCCGTCACGTTTTCGGCGAACGTCGCAGACAATGCGGGCGGCTCGGGCATCAATCCGGCCGGCTACACGTGGACGGTGCCCGGGTTCCCGGCGCAGCACGGCAGCTCGGCGACGTACGCCTTCCCGCGCGGGACCGGTTCGGCCAGGATCACGCTCTCGTTCACCGACAACGCGGGGAATCAGGGTACGGCGACGCTCGACGTCACGGTCACCGATGCTCCAGTGGTGCCAGCCGTGTCGATCGGCGGCACGGGCACGAGCAACGGGACCACGCTCACCATCACCGTGAGCTGCGCGTCGACGCCCTGCACCGTCACCGTCACCATCACGGGCAGCTCGACGTCCCACGCAACGAGAGGAGTCAGTGCCCGCAAGAAGAAGGCCAAGGCCGTCACGATCGCGACCGGCACGTTCACGATCAAGAAGACGGGTCAGGCCAAGCTGGCCGTCAAGCTCACGAAGACGGGCAAGCGCCTGCTCAAGAAGAGCCACGGTCACCTGAACGCGAAGGCTGTCGTCTCCACCACGATCAACGGTCAGGCGCAGAAGGTCTCGAAGACCATCCACATCACCACCAAGAAGAAGTAGGGGCCCGCTACCCCAGCAGCCCAATCCGCTGCGCCCGCTGCACCGCCTCGGCGCGGTTGCGGGCGCGGAGCTTCTTGTAGAGCGTGCTCGTGTGCTCCTTGATCGTGTGGGGCGAGAGATAGAGCTGCTCGGCGATCTCGCGGTTCGTCGAGCCGGCGGCGATGAGGTCGAGCACCTCCTGCTCGCGCTCGGTGAGCAGTGATGAGGGTTGCTCGGCGCGCGGGGGGAACATCGTCATCCCGAGTCCGACCATGCGCACGGCCATGGCGACGTCGTGGGCGTCCCAGTCCTTGGAGACGAACCCCGACGCGCCGGCGGCGCGCGCGGCGTAGGGCGAGATCTTCCCCGCGCCCGAGATGAGCAGCACCCGCGTCGTCGAGGACGCCTCCCGGATCGACTCGCAGACATCAGCGCCCGACTCGCCGGCGAGGAAGAGGTCGACGAGGGCGACGTCGGGCTTGTGGCGCTTGGTGAGCTCGACCGCTTCGGCACCCGTGCGGGCGGCGAGACAGCGGTCGACCCACGGCTGCTTGCCGAGCAGGACCCGGAAGCCCCAGTGGACCACGTCGTGATCGTCGACCACGAGCACGCGCAGGCGGCGCTCGTCGGAGACGGGGGGAGCGGGAGGGGGAGCGGGGAGGTCGGTCATGGCGCCTGCTCCACCGGTACCACCAGCCGCATCCGCCACTCGCCGTCACCGGCGGGCCCGAACTCAACCACCCCGCCCACCTGGAGCGCCTCGAACGCCGCCAACCGAAGCCCCATCCCGCCCGCCGCGGGCGACCGGCGGGCGGTCCCGCTCAGCCCGTCGTTGCGCACCTCGAGCGTGAAGGTGTCTTCGTCCCGGCCCAGGGCAACGTCGACGCCCGAGGCGCGCGCGTGCTTATGGACGTTGCGCAGCGCCTCCGCGAGCACCGACTGCGCCAGCGGCTCGAGGTCGGGCGGGACGACGAGGCCGGACGGCCAGGAGACCCGCACCGGCGGCCCCGGGGCGACCGCGAGGCGCTCAAGCTCGTTCGCCAGCGTCGTCCCCGTCTCGCGGGGCAGCGGCGCCAGCGGGCGCTCGAGCGCACGACGGAGATCGGCGAGCGCCTCGACCATCTCGACCCGGCAGCGCTCGCGCTCCTCGTCGGAGAGCGGCTCCCCCGCGCTCAGGGCGAGCGACACTCCGAACAGTCGCTGCATCACGCGCTCGTGGACCTCGCGGGCGAGATCGAGTCGCTCGCCGAGGCGGCGAGCGCGTTCCTGCTGGCGGGTCGAGTTGCGCGCGGTGGCGACAAGCGCCGCCATCTTCCCGAGCGTCCACAACAGGTGACGCTCCCCATCGGCAATCTCGAAGCGCCCACCGCCGCGATCGGCGCAGATCACCCCGTAGGCGCGGCCGGCGGCGCTCAGCGGCGTGCACACGAGGGTGGTGATCCCGAGCAGCCGTGCGTACTCGGGCGGCACCGCCTCCTCGATCCGCTCCGAGACCACGACGACGTTGTCCTCGAGCAGGGCCTGCTGGGCGATCGGGGTGTCGAGGAGGGTCGGCCGCAGCGCGGCGAGCTGGGAGAACGACGTCCCGTGAGCGCCGACCGCGCGCACCCGCCGGCGGCCGAGGTCGGCGAGGAAGATGGCCGCGCGGCGCATCGTCGTCAGGCGGCAGATCGCCTCGCAGATGCGGTCGTAGAACTCGGTCGTCGTCGTCTCGGTGTCGACGCGGGCGAGCAGGTCGACGAACACCTCGATCGGCTCGACACCGGCGAAGACCGCGCGGGGGCGGACCTCGGTGGCCGGCGCCGGGACGTCAGAGGGCATCGCCGCTACACGCGGGCCGGCAGCTCGTAGCGCCGCCGGATCTCGTACAGCGTCGTTCGCTCGGCCGCGGGCCGGCCGGCGCGGTGCGCCGCCGCCACGAGATCCTCGGGGTCGAGCTTGACGCCGTGGTAGGAGCCGGCGAGCCGGCTGATGCTCTCCTCCATCAGCGTCCCGCCGAGGTCGTTGACGCCCCACTGCAGGGCCTCGGTCGCGGCGTCGAGGCCCATCTTGACCCAGCTCGCCTGGAGGCTCGGGATCGTGCGGCCGAGCGCGAGCCGGAAGGCGGCGGTGTGCTTGAGGTTATCCTCGCGCGAGATCTCCTCGACGCCGTGCGTGCGCCCAAGCAGGGTATGGAAGGGGATGAAGGAGAGCGGCACGAACTCGGTGAAGCCACCCGTCCGGTCCTGCAGGGTGCGCACTACGCGCATGTGCTCGGCGAGCTCCCACGGCTCCTCGATGTGACCGAACATGACGGTGACGGTAGAGCGGATGCCTTCGGCGTGGCACGCTTCGATGACCTCGACCCAGCGGGCGACGGGGAGCTTGTTGGGGGAGATCCGCTCGCGTACGCCGTCGTGGAGGACCTCGGCGGCGGTTCCGGGAGTCGAGCCCAGGCCGGCGGCGCGCAGCCGCTCGAACACGGCGCGCGGCTCGAGGCCGCTGACGTCGCACATGTGCGCGACCTCCATCGGCGAGTAGGCGTGGAGATGGATCTGGGGCGCCACCGCCCGCGCCACGCGCAGCCAATGCTCGTAGTCCTCGAGGTGCCAGTCCGGGTGGATGCCCGACTGGATGCAGATCTCGGTGGCGCCGAACTCGACGGCCTCCTGCACCCGGCGAACGAACTCGTGCTCGGAGTGCTCGTAAGCGTCGGGCGAGCGCCGGCCCTGTCCGAAGCCGCAGAATGCGCAGCCGACGACGCAGATATTCGACACGTTGATGTTGCGGTTGACGACGAAGGTGACGGTGTCCCCCGCAAGCTCGGAGCGGAGCTCGTCGGCGGCGGCGCGCATCTCCTCGATCACGGCGGGGCGGCGCTCGGAGAACAGCGCCGTCAGCTCCTCGGGGGTGAGCTCGTGACCCTCGCGGCCACGCTCGATCGCCCGCGGGGCCGCGTCGTCGGGCACGCTCACCTCGCGCCGGCATCCCGACCCGCGCCGCGGGATGAACGACCAGTACTTGGTCTTGATCACGTCGAGCACGCCCTGCGCGACGAACTCGGGGTCGATGTACTCGGGGTACACGCACAGGCGCTCGGTTAGCGCGAAGCCCTCAGCCTGGAGGAGCTTGCGCGCCTGGTGCGGGCTCGGGAACGGGTGCTCGGGCGAGATGTGATCGCCGTTGGCGCTGAGTCCGCCGAGGTCGGTGGCGCCCGCGCGCACGAGCTCGAGCCACCAGTCAGACAGGTTGGGAGGAACCTGGATCCCCACGCCGGGTAGCAGCCGCCGAGCGTGCCCGATCAGGCGCTTCATATCCTCGATCGTCACCGCGCACGCCCACGGCGGCGCGTCTCGGTGGGGACCGTTCGCCACGCCCGTGCGCCAGTACTCCTCCGCCGCCGCCGTGGCGATCTCGGCCGGCTCGCGCCCGTAGTAGCTCTGGTGGGGCACGAAGTTCTGCAGGATCAGCTCCTGGATGTGACCGTGCTGCGCGTGCAGGTCGGCGAGCGCCTCGAGCGAGGCGATGCGCTCCTCCTCGGTCTCCCCGATCCCCACGAGGATGCCGCTGGTGAAGGGGATCTTCAGCTCGCCGGCGGCACGGACGGTGGCCAAGCGGTGCTCGGGGTGCTTGCTCGGCGAGCCGGCGTGCACCGTCTCCATCAGCCGCTCGGAGATCGATTCGAGCATCAGTCCCTGCGAGGCGGTGACCTCGCGGAGCTTGATGAGATCCGCGGCCTCGAGCACGCCGAGGTTGGTATGGGGCAGGATCCCGAGCTCGAGCGCGCGCTCGCACGCCCACGCCACGTAGGAGGTGAAGTCCTCGTGGCCGTAGTCGCGCAGGCGGGCGGCCACGCCGGGGTTGTGTTCTGGCTTCTCGCCGGTGAGGACGAGGAGCTCCTTGACGTTGCGCCGCGCCGCCCGCTCGAGCATCTCCTGCACCTCTTCGGGCGCGTAGAGATGCGGCTGGTGGGTGGCAAACGCGCAGTACTTGCAGTAGCACCGGCACGTGCGCGACAGGGACAGCGTGATGTTCCGGCTGAACGTGACGCGGCGGCGCATACGCGCGGCGAATTCTACGCGGGGCGGTTCGCGGGCTTTTCCGGGGCGCCGCACGCGAAGACATATCCTCCCGCACCATGCGGCTCCGTTCAGTCTTTCTGCTCGCCGCCGCGACGCTCGCGCTCGCGGGCTGCGGGTCGACTGCCCAGCCGGGCTCACACGCGATAAAGCACGCGACGCTCAGCCTCGACTTCAACGCGAATGCCATCCACACCGGCATCTACGCGGCGCTCGCGCACTCCTACGACGTCAAGGCCGGAGTGCGGCTCCACGTCATCGCCCCCCCGGCCTCGACGTCCGCGATCAAGCTCCTGGAGACGGGCCGGGTCGACTTCGCCATCCTCGACATCCACGACCTCGCGATCGCCCGTGAGCGCGGGGTGGACATGGTCGGGATCATGGCGATCGTCGAGCGCCCGCTCGCCGCGGTGATCGCAGGCCCGGGGATCTCCAGCCCCCGCCAGCTCGGCGGGCGGACGGTCGGCGTCACGGGCGCCCCGAGCGACTACGCCGTGCTCGACTCCATCGTCTCCGGCGCCGGGGGCGACACGCACAAGCTCCACGACATCAACATCGGCTTCAACGCCGTGCCCGACCTGATCGACGGACGCGTCGCGGCGGCTACCGCGTTCTGGAACGACGAGGGCGTCGCCGTTACCCACGCCCGCCCGGGGTTCCACGTCTTCCGGGTCGACGACTACGGCGCGCCCTCCTACCCCGAGCTCGTCCTGTGCGCCACCGCTCAGACCCTCCGCCATGACCCGGCGCTCGCCGCCGACGTGGTCAAGGCGCTCGTGCGCGGGTACCGCTTCACGCTCGCGAGCCCCCAGGCCGGCGCCGCCGACCTCGAGCGCCTGGCATCGGGCGTGGCCCCCAAGCTCGTCGCCGAGGGGCTCCCGGGCGAGCTGCCGATGTTCAAGGGACCCGGCGGCCTGGTCGGCGAGCTCGACCCTCGCGTGCTGGGCGCGTGGGCGGTGTGGGAGACCCGCTTCGGGATCGTCAAGCGCCCACCGGATCTCGCGCGGATGTTCGATCGGCGGTTCCTCGTCGGAGCGGGCGGCTAGAGCCCGGACCGCGGATGCCGATTTCACCTACTGCGCGCGGAGCTTGCGTTGCTCCTCGCGGATCGACTCGGGGCGGCCCCACATCTGCGTCACCTCGGCGCGCCCGGTGCGCACCTCGCGCACCGCGAGCTCGCCGTCGATCCCGGCCTCGTCGAGGAGCCCCAGCCCGGCATGCACCGCGGGCGCCGCGGCAGCGTGGCCGAATCGGTGCGCGACGAGGAGCCGCCAGTGCCAGTCGTGCTTGGAGTAAGGCTGGGCGTTGCAGGTGACGAGGAAGACGGCGGCCTCGACGTAACGGCGCTCGTCACCGATGCGAAGATCGAGCTCGAGATCGGTCCAGTCGTCGGGAAGCGAGGCGACGATCTCGTTGAACGCGTCGGCGAGCGGCATGTGCGGACCGGAGCCTACCTAGTGCACGAGCTGCGAGGCGAACGCGTAGATGACCATGGCGCTGACGACGACGACGAACACGCGCATCGCCCACAGGGCGACGCTGCTCCCGCGGCTCAGGACCATGCGGTTGACGGGGCGAGAGGTATCGATGACGAGCTGATCGCGCTCGAGGAACTCCACCAGTTCCTGCTCCTCGGCCGCGGTCATCAGACGATGTGGACGGCGCGCAAGAAGGAGTCGATCCCGTAGGCGGCGCCGCAGGCGGAGATGAACACGACGATGGCCACGGCGATCCGGTTCGTGGCCGCGCTGTTCGCCCACTGCCCCATGAGCTCGCGGTCGTTGGCGAGCACGATCAGGAAGACGAGTGCCACCGGCAGCAGCACCGTCGCGAGCACGTTGGCGTTCAGGGCGATCGAGAGCAGCGGCGCCCCCGGGATCAGGATGATCACGGCGGCGACGAGCGCCGCCCCGACGTTGGCGCCGTAGAACACGGTGGCCTTGCGGGCCGAGTTGTTGAAGCTGTGGGCGACGCCGATGCACTCCCCGACCGCGTACCCGGTGCTTGCCGAGATGGTGAGGATCGCCACCGCACCCGCCTCGATCAGCCCGAGCGCGAACACCGTCGCAACCGCATTGCCCGACACGAGCTTCAGGGCGCCCGGGAAGCCAGCGCCCGCGAGTCCCTGGATGCCCGCTCCCCCATGGCCGAACAGGGCCGCGCCGGCAATGAGCGCGCCGCATCCGAACACGGCGGCGAGGACGGCGCCGGCGATCGTGTCGTAGCGGCCGTGACGCAGATCGCCCGGCGTTAGGCCCTTGTCTGCCGACGCGCTCTGCTGAAAGAAGATCATCCACGGCGTCACGGTCGCGCCGATCGTCGAGGCGACGAGGAGGAGCAGCGTGTTGAGGCTGCCACCCGGGAACGGGGAGGCGGTGACGAACGCGTGGCCGACCGACGCCAGCTGGGGCCGGGTCATAATCGCCGCGATGAGGAAGAGTCCGTTGAACACCGCCATGCCGAGCACGATCCGCTCCCAGCGCCAGTAGCGCCCACCGCTCAGCGTGAGCGCGACGAGGACGACGCCGAGCAGTGCCGCCACGCCGGCGCCGATGTGGAAGAAGGACAAGCCGATGCGGATGGCCACGAACTCGGCAATCAGGGTCACGAGGTTCGTGAAGATCAGGTCCCCGGCGCTGAACCAGCCCCACAGCGGCCCGAAGCGCTCGAGCACGAGCTGCCCGTAGCCGCGGTGGGTGACGGCGCCCACGCGCATGCACATCTCCTGGCACACCACCGACATGGCGAAGGTGACGAGGATGAAGGGGAGGAAGAAGCCGAGACCGTAGGTGGCGCCCGTGGTCGCGTAGGAGATCATGCTCGGCCCGTCGTTCTCGCCGAGCATGGCGAGGATGCCCGGGCCGACGAGCAGCCACAGGAGAGTCCAGCGGCGTCCGCGCCGGCGGGCATTGTGGACCCGGAAGCGATCCTTCGAGCGCGTCGCGTCCTCGGGGGTGAGCGCCGGCCGCGGCAGCGCGATGGCGCCCTCGCCGGGGTTGACTTCGAGCACGGCGGGCGCAGGCGGCGGATTCACAGCGCCACCTCCACCCGCATGGCGTGCGCGAGCGCGCCGCCGAGGACGTGGACGTTCGCGCCGAAGCGGACGAACAACGGTCCCTCGAAGGGCTGCTTCTCGACGACCTCGAGGGTGTCGCCGGGCGCGATGCCGCGGTCACTCAGGTAGCGGAGCATCTCCGGGTCGGAGTCAGAGACGCGGGTGAAGGTGCCGGTCATGCCGGGCGTCATAGCGCTCAGGCTCTCCGTCTCGCGCTCGTCGATGGTCAGGTCGCGTGTGGGGATGGGATCGCCGTGGGGGTCGCGGGTGGGATTTCCCAGCTTGGTGGCGATCAGCTCTTCGAGCTCCTCGGACAGGTGGTGCTCGAGCACCTCCGCCTCCGCGTGCACGCGGTCCCAGGGCACGCCGAGGCTCTCGGCCAGATAGAGCTCGAGCAGGCGGTGGTGGCGGATCACCTCGAGCGCGACGCGACGGCCGGCCTCGGTCAGCGACACCCCGCGGTAGGGGATGTGCTCGACGAGACCGAGCTCGCCCATCCGCTTCACCATCCCCGACGCCGACGCGGGCGTCACGCCGAGCCGGTCGGCGAGCGCATTGGTGGTCACGGCGCGGTCCACGCGCTGCTCGAGCGCGTAGATCGCCTTCGCGTAGTCCTGCACGGCGGGGGAGCGAACGAGTATTTCCTGGGATGCCACGAGTCAAATTATGTCACACCTAAATCTAAATTTCGGAGCAATCACGAGATTGCTCGTCCGCTACCCTCAAGCCAGATGTCGATCACCACCAACTCGCGCGCCGACGACTACCGCGCGATCACCGAGGGCTGCGGGCTGCTGGACCGCTCCGAGCGGGGGAAGCTCGCCCTCACCGGCGCCGGGGCCGCGGAGTTCCTCCAGGGTCAGGTGACCAACGACGTCCAGGGCCTCGAGCCCGGGTCGGGCTGCTACGCGGTCTTCCTGACCCCCAAGGGCAAGATGCTCGGCGACCTGCGCATCCTCGACACGGGCGACGAACTCCTACTCGACACCGAGCGGATCGCACTCCAACCGCTGTTCAACATGATCCGCCGCTTCTGCGTCGGCTACGACGTCGAGCTCCATAAGCGCACGCTCGAGCGGGGCCTGCTCTCGCTCATCGGGCCTGACGCGGCGGCGCTTCTTGGCGGGGTGGAGGTCCCTGAGGAGGAGCACGCGCACCGCTCTGGTGTGATCGCCGGCACCGCCGTCCGCGCGATCCGCACCGACGTCGGCGTCGACCTCCTGGTCGAAGACGCCGCCGCCACCGTCGAAGTCGCCGCCGCGCTGCGCGACGCGGGCGCCCTCCCCGTCTCCGAGGCCGCCGCCGAGATCCTACGCGTCGAGCACGGCCGGCCCCGCTACGGGATCGACCTCGACGACACGGTCATCCCCCAGGAGGCGGCCCTCAACGCCCGCGCCGTCTCGTTCACCAAGGGTTGCTACGTCGGTCAGGAGACGGTCGCACGGCTCCACTACCGGGGCAAGCCCAACCGCACGCTTCGCGGGTTGGCGTTGTCCGCCCCCGCCCAGCCCGGCGATGCCCTGATGCTCGGCGAGCGCTCCGTCGGGCGGCTCGGCAGCGTCGCCGTCTCCCCCCGCTTCGGCCCGATCGCCCTAGGGCTCGTGCGCCGCGAGGCGGAGAACGGTGCGGTGGTCTCGGTCGGCGAGGAGGGCCTCGAAGCCACGGTGGTCGAGCTGCCCTTCGGGTAGGGCGAGGGGCGCCGCGGCCGACCGCCGCGCAGCGCACAGCGCGCAGCGCGGGGC
>JALYZL010000238.1 GCA_030948875.1 Actinomycetota bacterium | reverse complement strand
AGATCAGCATCAGCGCGAAGACGGCGATCAGGCCGCCGATTCCGAGGTCGACGCCGTGGCGTCCGAACGGTCCCACCAGCCACCCGGGCAAGGACCGTATGGACGCCGGCAGGAGCACCCCCGTCCGCGCCGCGGAAAGGGCGATGACGAGTCCGGTTGCGAGCAGGCCGGCGAGCCCGACCCAGCCCGAAAGCAGAGACAGGGGGCTGGGAGCGCGGGGATCGGACGAAGTTAGCTTGAACGCACCGCCCAGCGGCGTGGCGCCGAGCGGCTCGCTGACCGTCATCTCACAGAGCATGCCAGGCCGAAGGTGCGGGCGCGTTTGGGCCGTGCCCGCGGGCGTGGACGTTCGGTCCACGCCGCGCCCGGCAAGTGCACGATTGCCAGCCCTCGACCGAGACGCAACATATGGCTCAGCACGATCCTGACGCGTCCTGTAGTCTGCCCGCGATGCCGCTGGCTGGGGATTTCAGCGGGCGCTGGCGTACGTCCAAAGCGGGATTTGGCGTTGCGCTGCTCGCGTCCGTTGCCGTGTTGTGCTCGATCCCGTACACCGGCTTCGGCGCCGCGCGAGGCCACACGGCGGGTGTGGGCGACGGGTGCGCCAATGCGACCGTTGCCGCGACGAGCGCGTCCGCTCAGGTAATGCGCGATGCCGTCCTCTGCCTGGTCAACTTCGAGCGCGCCCGGTATCACCTTCCGACCCTTCGCCCGGCTCGCGAGCTCACCGCCTCGGCGCAGCGTTACACCGTTGAGATGGTGCGGCGTAGGTTCTTCAGCCACACCGCGCCCAACGGCTCGACCCCCGGTGCGCGCATCGCGGCCAACGGCTACCGGTGGTCGTGGGCGGGCGAGAACATCGCCAGCGGTTACCCCACTCCCCTCGCGGTTGTGACCGGGTGGATGCACAGCCAGGGGCATTGCTACAACATGCTCGCCCCCGCGTTCCGCAACATCGGCGTCGGCGTCAGCCCACACGCGGCGGGCGGTGCCAGCGTGCCGTCGACGTGGACCCAGGACTTCGGCCTCCCGATCGGGCAACAGCCGCCGTCGAGCAACTGGGGCCCCGCCAATAGCTGCCCGCACTGAGCGGCGAGGCGTTAAGCCTCGACAGTCTCAGCCGTCTTCTTCTCTGAAGGGCCGGCATCTCGCAAGTACCACTCGGCGTCGAGCGCGGCCTGGCACCCCGAGCCGGCAGCGGTTACCGCTTGCCGGTAGGTGTGGTCGACGAGGTCGCCGGCGGCGAACACGCCGGGAAGGTTCGTGCGCGTCGACTTGCCTTCGGTTACCACGTAGCCCTCGTCGTCGACGTTGACCTGACCCTGGACGAGCTGGGATTGGGGCTCGTGACCGATGGCGATGAAGGCACCGGTGATCGGGAGCTCGCGCTCTGATCCATCGCCGGTGTGGCGCAGACGAGCCCGCCCCAGCGCTCCGTTCTCAGAGGGGTGGAGCTCTTCGACTACGTAGGGGGTGATGAACTCGATGTTGGGCAGCTCGCGGGCGCGGTCGAGCATGATCGCCGACGCGCGGAACTCGTCGCGGCGGTGCACGATCCCGACCTTGCCGGCGAACTTGGCGAGGAACATTGCCTCCTCCATCGCCGAGTCTCCACCGCCGACGATCAACGTCTCGGCGTTCTTGAAGAACGCGGCATCGCAGGTCGCGCAGTAGCTCACCCCGCGACCGGAGAGCTCGAGCTCTCCCGGCACCCCGAGCTTGCGATGCTGGGCGCCCATGGCGAGGATCACGGCGCGGGCCTCGCGGACATCGTCGCCGACATACACGCGGTGAAGGCCCCCGTCGGAGGCGAGCTCCACCTTGCTCACGTCCTCGGTCTCCAGGCGGGCACCGAAGCGCTCGGCCTGATCGCGGAACTGCTGCATCATCTCCGGCCCCATCACGCCTTCGGGATAGCCGGGGTAGTTCTCGACATCGGTCGTCTGCTGGAGCAGCCCGCCCCACGCGAAGCCCTCGAACACCAGCGGGCCCAGATCGGCGCGGCCGGTATAAAGAGCGGCCGCGTAGCCGGCGGGGCCGCTTCCGATGATGATTACGTTCTCGGTCTGCACTTCACTAAGTGTAGCGAGCCGGCTCCGCCGAGGCCTGCCAGCGGTGCACGGTCCTGCGTAGCTGCAGGTAGGCGATCGCGCCGGGCAGCGTCGGGAGCCAGAACGCGAAGACGCGGTAGGCGAGCACCGACACGACGGAAACCTCGACGGGCACCCCAAAGGCGCTGAAGGCACCGATCATCCCGCCGTCGACCCCGCCGATCCCGGCCGGGAGCGGGAGCGTGTTGCCGAGCATGCCGACGAAGTACGCCATCACCACCACCGCCGTGGGGGGCGAGGCGCCGAAGGCGTGAAAGCACGCCCACAGCGTGGCGATGTCGAAGCCCCACCATGCGACCGCGCCGAGGAGGTAGGGATCGCGCGAGCGGACGAGGGCGATCGCCGCACGGACTCCCGT
>JALYZL010000236.1 GCA_030948875.1 Actinomycetota bacterium | reverse complement strand
CCCCCGGTGGGCGCGCGGCCGGCGAGTCGTAACCCGGCGGGTACGGACCGCCGAGATCCGGGCTTATTACTGAGCGCCCGATTAGCGTTATACGGAGCGCTCGGCTGGGCAGCCGGTCGATAGATCCTATGTGATCGGGAATTTCATCTCGGGGACACGGCGGCCCGCTACCCTGAAGCGGCGCGAGGCGCGCCTCTTGGCCGCGGGCTTCGTGGTGCTGCTGGCAATCCTGGCCGTGGCCGCTGGCAACGCCATCTTCGGCATCGGCGGCGCTACCGCGGTCAAGCCCATCCGGGACTGGCTCTCCTCGGGGTTGTACATCCTGGTGGCGGCGATCGTCGCGCTTCGCGCGATCCGGGTCCAGGCGCAGCGGCGCCCATGGGCCCTGTTCGCCCTAGGTCTCTCGCTGTACGGGCTGGGGAACGTGCTGTGGTCATTCTGGATCGGCCAGCTCGCCAACGCTCCGATCCCGTCGGTGGCCGACGCGCTGTGGCTGACCTTGTATCCCTTGAGCTACGCCGGCATCGTCGGTATCGCCCGCGTCCACGGGCAGCGGAAAATGCCGGGCGGGGTGTGGTTGGACGGCATCATCGCCGGCACCGGACTGTCGGCGCTCGGAGCCGCCCTTGTGTTCCACCCAATCTTCGCTTCGGCGAAAGGGAGTGCGGCTGCCGTCGCCACCGAGCTTGCCTACCCGATCGGGGATCTCCTCCTCGCGGCCCTGGTGTTGGGCGTGCTTGCGCTCCGTGGCTGGCGGGTCAACCGGGTTTGGGGCCTCCTCGGCGGCGGCTTCCTCCTGCTCGCCCTGGCCGACTGCATGTACGGGCTCGAGGTCGCAGCCGGCTCGAGCAGTTCGACCCCCCTGACCAACCTTTTCTACCTCGTCGCGGTCGCGCTGCTCGGCTTCGCGGCCTGGCAGCCGGAGGGCGACCGGGCACGCTCGCGCATCGAAGGCGTGTCGGTGCTGCTCGTGCCCGCGGGCTTCACGCTGGCCGCCGTGGGGCTGCTCGTCTACGACCACGTGCATCGGCTCGACTCCTTCGCCTTCGCGCTGGCGACGCTGACGCTGCTCGCGGCGTTGGTCCGGATCGGGCTCGCGTTCCGGGATCTCCAGAGCCTCGCCGAGGCTCGCCGTCAGGCCGCCACTGACGATCTGACGTCGCTCCCGAACCGGCGGCTGTTCATGCAGCGAGTCCACGACACGGTCGCCGCCGCGAGGATCTCCGGCGGTGAGGTATCGGTGCTGATGATGGATCTCGACAACTTCAAGGAGCTCAACGACACACTCGGCCACGACGCCGGCGACACGCTCCTGCGCCTGATCGGGCCACGTCTCAAGCAGGCGGTGCGCACGCGAGACACAGTGGCGCGCCTGGGCGGCGACGAGTTTGCCGTTCTCCTCGACCCGAGTCCCGACGAAGCGGGGATCGTCCGGGTCGCCGAGCGGGTCCTGACCTCCCTGCGCCGGCCCTTCGACGTCGAGGGGCTCTCGCTGCGCCTCACCGCGAGCGTCGGCATCGCCTCTTTTCCGGCCCACGCATCGGACGACCGCGGACTGCTGAAGCGCGCCGACGTGGCGATGTACCAGGCTAAGGTGTCGCGCAGCGGCTTTGAGTTCTACGCCAGCGAGCGCGACACCCACTCGGTGGAGAAGCTGAGCATCGCCGCGGAGTTGGCGACGGCGATCGAGCGGAATGGGCTCGAGCTCCACTTCCAGCCCAAGGCCGACGCCCACTCTCGCCGGATCGCCGGCGTGGAAGCGCTCGTGCGCTTGCGCCTGGCTAACGGCCGCCTGGTCCCGCCTCTGGACTTCCTCGCTGCCGCCGAGCACGCGGGGATGTCGAGGACGGTGACTCGGCAGGTGATCGAGCTCGGCCTCGCGCAGCTCGTGGTCTGGCGTGAAGCCGGGCACGATCTGGACCTCGCGATCAACACCACCGTCGCCGACCTGCTCGACGCCGAGTTCCCCAGCGAGGTCGCCGCCTCGCTCGCGGCGCATGGCCTGCCGCCCGACGCCCTCGTGCTCGAGGTGACCGAGAGCTCCGTGCTCTCCGATCCGGGGCGGATCGGGAACATCCTTGCGCAGCTCGGGGAGCTTGGGATCAGGCTCTCGCTGGACGACTTCGGAACCGGCTACTCATCGCTTGCGCACCTGAAGACGTTGCCCGTCGGGGAGGTCAAGGTCGATCGGTCCTTCGTCTCCCGGATGTGCACCGACATGACGGATGCGGCGATCGTCTACGCGACTATCGAGCTCGCCCACAAGCTGGGGATCCGGGTAGTCGCCGAAGGGGTCGAGGACGAGGCAACGTGGCATGCGCTTGACGAGCTCGGTTGCGAGCTCATCCAGGGCTACGTCCTCAGCCGACCGCTTCCCGCCGAAGAGCTCGAGCAGATCTTGAACGCACAATTGCTGCGACAGGCCCCAGAGCTGTCGCGCACGACGATCGGAGCCTGACGTGACGCAAGCCACCACCATGTACCAGCCGCGGCACAGCGCTGCCAGTTCGGGGAACGGGTTACCAGCGACCCGCCCGCGGCGCCGAGACGATGGCTGGCTCGGGCGCTGGATGCGCACGACCGACGATCTGGCCGACCTGCAGCGCTCGCACCGCATGGTTGACGCGGTGATCGACGAGATCGACGGTCGGCAGATACGGATCGGGAGTCACTGGTTGACCGATTACGCCTCGTGCAACTACCTCGGACTCGACCTCGACGCGGAGATCATCGCCGCCGTCCCGCGATACCTGGAGCGCTGGGGAACCCACCCGAGCTGGTCTCGCCTGCTCGGCAGCCCGGTCCTCTACGAAGAGATCGAGGCTCGTCTCACCGAGCTCCTGGGCGCCGAGGACAGCCTCGTTCTCCCCACCATCACCCATATCCACATGTCCGTGATACCGGTTCTCGCCCGCAGCGGGACGGTGTTCCTCGACGGCCGCGCGCACAGGACGATCTACGACGGGGCCGTATGCGCCCGGGGTCGAGGAGCCACCGTCGCCAGGTTCCACCACAACGACCTCGACCAGCTCCAGGAGCTGCTCGAGGGCGACTGGCGCCGGCCGGGGACTATCTGCATCGACGGCGTGAACAGCATGACCGGCAACCCGCCCGACGTGGCGGCCTTCGCGGCGCTGGCCCGCGAGCACGACGCGCTGCTCTACATCGACGATGCCCACGGCTTCGGGGTCATCGGCGAGCGCTCGGTGCACGAGCCTTGCGATTACGGGCTCAGGGGAAACAGCATCGTTCGCCATCTGGGCGAGAGCTATGACAACGTCATCCTCGTCGGAGGCTTCTCTAAGGCCTACTCCTCGCTGCTCGCCTTCATCGCCTGTCCAACGGCGATCAAGCAGATGCTGAAGACGGCGGCCCCTCCCTACCTCTATTCGGGCCCATCGCCCGTCGCTTCGCTGGCCACAGTACTCGAGGGTCTGCGCATCAACGAGCTACGCGGCGACCGTGTGCGCGCCGAGCTCCACCGCCTGACGGGCCGCGTCCTCGACCGTGTGCACGAGCTCGGAATCGCGACGCCCAACGAGTCGGGGTTCCCGATCATCGAGATCCCGCTCGCCGATCCCGATAGCGTGGGCGAGGTGGGGGACCTGCTCTTCGACCGCGGGATCTACGCGACGATGGCCGCCTATCCGCTCGTCCCGCGCCATGAGGTCGGGTTTCGTCTCCAGCTCACCGCGGCCAACACCGACGCCCAGGTCGACCACCTGAACTGCGTGCTCGGCGAGGTCGCCGAACGGTTCCAGTTGCGCTCCTCGCTGGAGCCAGCCGGTGACCTCGAGCACGTCTAGCCACAAGGTGCTCCGGCGTCTGGCCCGGATCAGCGTCCTGGCCCCACTGCAGCTGCGCGACTTCCGGCTGCTGTGGACGGGCATGGGGGCGTCGCTGCGCGGGGACTGAGTGTTCTTCGGCGCCATGGCCTGGCAGGTCTGCCTGCTCTCGAACGCGCCCACCGCGCGGGCCGCGGTCGGCATTGCCATGACCTTGCCCCAGCTGCTGCTCCTGATCGCGGGCGGCGTGGTCTCGGACCGGGTCGACCGGCGCAAGGCGATGATCGCCGCGGACGTGGTTCGGGGCCTGGCGATCGGCGCGATCGGCGTCCTCGCCATCTCCGGGCGCCTCGAACTGGGGTCGATGATCGCTCTCGTCGTCGTCTACGGGGGCGCCACCGCGTTCTTCGGCCCGGCCTACGAGGCGCTCGTGCCCGAGATCGTCCCCCCTGAGATGCTCACCGAGGCCAATGGCCTCGACCAGTTCATGCGTCCGGCCGCTTCGCGCCTCGCGGGTCCGGCGCTGGGCGGCATGATCATCGCCGCCGCCGGCGTGGGCCCTGCCTTCCTGGTCGATGCTGCCACGTTCGCGTGCTCGGCGGTGTGTGTGGGGAGGATTCTGCCTCGGCGCGCGGGCGGCGGCGCGGGGCGGCTGTCCCTGGAGGAGGTGTGGGCGGGCATGCGGTTCGTGCGTGCCCACGTCTGGCTGTGGGGAACCCTCCTCGGCGCGGCCGCGAGCTACCTGCTGTTCGTCGGTCCATCGGAGGTGCTGCTCCCGTTCGTGGTCAAGCACGACATGCACGGCGGCGCCCAGGCGCTCGGCCTCGTGCTTGCCGCCGGCGGAGTCGGTGCGCTGTTCGCCGCGGCGCTCGCCGCCCAGCGCGGGATGCCCCGACGGCACATAACTTGGATGTACGTCACCTGGTCACTGGCGACGCTGGCGATCGCGGGCCTCGGGCTCGCCGTCGCGTCCTGGCAGCTCGCCCTCGCGAGCCTGCTCTTCAACGGCTTCGAGGCCGCCGGAACGGTGTGGTGGGCGACGACCAAGGCCCGCCTCGTGCCGCCCGAGTTGCGAGGGCGCGTCTCGAGCCTGGACTGGTTCATCTCGATCGGGCTGGTCCCACTCTCCTATGCCTTCACGGCCCCGGCGGTGGCGGCCATCGGCGCACGAGCAACTCTGATCGCGGTCGGCTCGGCCGGTGCCCTGATCACCCTTGCCCCGCTGTTTCTCCGCGGCATGCGCGATGTGGAGCGCGGTGGGATGGCGCTCGATCGCCCCAGCGCCCCGGTCGTCTAGTGGTGCCGAGGAGGAGCGTCGCCAGCGCCGCCACGGGCACGATCACGGCGAGCGCCAGCGCGTACGCGATGGTGCCCCAATCCGGAGTCCGACGGCGGTCCGTGACCAGCCGACAGAGCTACCCGAGCGCTCGAGCCGGCGCGCGTAGATGAGCGAAGGGACGCTGAGGATCATCAGCTCGAGCACGGCTGAGGTCATGGGACCCATGGTCGCCGCCACAGGGCGAAGATCACCGCCGCGGAGGCGATCCTCAGCCACGCGACGCCGAGCACGCCGACGCGCGCGAAGAGGAGGACGGCGAACGCCGGCCCGAGGTAGTGAAAGATGGCGCTGACGAGGAAGTAGAACTGCGGTGGGGCGCGCTCGGCCAGGGCGGGAGGCGCGGCGATGGACACCGCTTAATGATCCTCGTGAATTCGCCGTCTGCACAGGCAGAGTCACAGGCATTCTGTACGCTACGGCGATGAACCCAAGGCACTTAGGGCCTAAGGCCAACGATAGCCTCCTCCTCGATGCCACCAGCCTCCGGCTGCTGGCCGAGGTCCAAGCCGACGCTCGGATCTCGCTCGCCGAGCTAGGTCGGCGGGTCGGGCTCTCCTCGCCGGCGGTGGCCGAGCGGCTCAAGCGCCTCGAGCAGGAGCGGGTGATCACCGGCTACCGGGCCGAAATCGATCCCCGCAAGCTCGGCTTCGGTCTGGGAGTGATCATCAGGATCCGGCCTTCGCCGCGCCAGCTCGCCGCGGTCGCCGAGCTCGCCCGCCAGACCCCCGAGGTCATCGAGTGCCATCGAGTGACCGGGGAGGATTGCTACGTCATGACCGCTTACGTACGCGATGTCGAGCACCTCGAGAGCGTGATCGACGGGTTCGCTGCCTACGGGCAGACCACGAGCGCGATCATGCAGTCATCGCCCGTCCCCAGGCGAGCGCTCGTGCCACCGGGGGCCGCGTAACGGATACTTGAGGCCGTGTCCGATCGCAACGTGCTGGGAGGAGAGCTCGAGCCCTGCGGGGTTGACCCCATCACGGGCTTCTACCGGGACGGCTGCTGCCGCACCGGTCCCGAGGATCTCGGCAGCCACACGATCTGCGCTGTGGTCACGGCCGAGTTCCTGGAGCACCAGCGTCGCATCGGCAACGACCTGAGCACGCCGGTGCCGCAATACGGCTTTCCCGGCCTTGTCCCCGGCGACCGCTGGTGCGTGACCGCCGTGAACTGGCTGCGGGCGCACGAGGATGGGGCCGCGGCGTACGTGGTCCTCGCCTCGACGCAGGAGCGGTCGCTCGAGATCGTCCCCCTCGAGGCGCTCCGTGAGCACGCGGTCGATGTCCCGCCCGATCCCGGCTCGCTGGCCGATCGCCTGTAGCCGATCAGATCCACCCCATCTCCGTGGCTCGGAGCACGGCCTGAGCGCGATCGGCGACTCCCAGCTTCTCGTAGGCCTTGTGCAGATGACTGCGCACCGTGCTCGTGGAGAGCCCGAGTTCCTCGGCGATCACCTTGTAGACCTTGCCTTGAGCGAGGATGCGAAGAACGGTGGTCTCGCGGGCCGACAGGGGCGTCGGCTCGGCCCGGCGCCGCTCGCTTCCCGCTGAATGCGGTAGATCGAAGAGGACATCGCGAAGCTGGTTGGCCGAGAGCGCGCAGACGCGGCACAGGCTCAGCAGCTTGGCGCGGTCGACGGTCTCGCCCTGCGCGTGGTGGGCGATCATGTCGGCGAGCCTGACGTACGTCGCTACGTCGTTTTCGGCTTCTGAGCTGTGATGGGCCGCCACGGACCGCGCGAGAACCTCCGGCAGCCCCCATCGATGCAGCATCAGGCCGCCGAGAGTCGCATGGTTGGTGCCGAACTCGCGCTGCTCCTCGTGGACCCGCTTCTCCGGCGAGGTGATCCGCGAGTCGATGAGAACGGCGTAGTCGGGATGGGCACGCCCGAGCACGAGTTTGCCCACGTCGTGCAGGAGCGCCGCGACGAGAATGTCATCGCGCTCGATCACGTTGGCCTCGCGGGCGATCCGGTCAGCGGCACGCGTGACCGCGAGCGCATGGATGCGCGACTGGTGCATGAGCACCTCGACGCGCGAGGTGCGCCATGGGAATTCGGTGCGCGGGAGCGTCTCGATGGCGGCGGCGATCTCGGCCGGGCTGAGCACGGCCACCGCGTCGGCGACGTTGGCGATCGGGCGCCGGCCGGACACGTCCTGGGCTCGACGGAGGACAGCGACGGTGAGACCGGTGTCGGTCTCGATTGCCGCCACCAGCTCGCCCCCGGTGGCGCTGTCGCTACTGGTAGCCACGAGCACGCGCTCCTGGGCCGGCGCGAACACGGGGACGACATCGAGTCCTTCGATCGCATCGGTGAGGGCGCTCCGCCGGATGCCGTGATGCCGGGCGCCCGTCGGGGGCAGGCTCGCCACTTCTTGGCTCGCCGCGCGAGCTGTCGAGGCCCCGGACCCGTTGCCCCGCAGCACCGCGACGAGGGCGTCCACCACCCTGGGGTCGAATTGCATGCCGCGCCCCTGAACGACCTGCTCGAGAGCCGTCTCGGCGTCCATTCCCCGGCGGTGCGGGCGGTCGCTCGCCATAGACACAAAGGCGTCGCACGTGGCGAGCACGCGGCTGAGCATCGGAATCTCCTCGCCGGCGAGACCGTCGGGATAGCCACCGCCGTCCCAGCGTTCATGATGGGACCGAACCAGCGGGGCTGCGAAGGCCACCACCGCGAGCTGTTCGATGAGCTCCGCCCCGATCGCCGGGTGGCGGTTCACGAGCTCCCAGTCCGCCGGCGACAGCGGCGTCGTCGCCAGCGCCACGCTGTCGGGGAGCGCGATCATCCCCACGTCGCGCACGCGCACGGCGAGATCGAGGTGAGCCTCGTACTGCGGGTCCAACCCTAGTTCGCGGCTCACTTTGAGCGCGAGCTGGCGCACCATCGGCGTAGAGGCGTGCACCCCCGGGGCGCGCGCCGCAAGCGCGGCTTCGAGCGCCGCGCCAGCCCATTCCTCCCCGTCTGCACGGGCGAGCGCCGGAGAAACCTGGGTTGATGATCGCACTGCCACGCCCACCTTCCGCTGCGGCGCCCGGTCGAGCCCTACATCCGGGACCGCTTACCGGGCAACGATAGCGCGATCGAGCACGTCGTCCGGGCCGCCGGGTGATTGCCGGGGTTCGGAGCGATGGAGATCACCGGGACGAACTAGCCCGTCGCCCGGCGGGAAGTGTGCGCCGGGGGCTCATTGCTGTTAATGTGACGTTTGGTTCGAGCATCGGGCTCGGGCTTACACAGTGCCCGCGCCCGCAGGTCGTTGCTCAAGCTTCCTCCGCGTTCGCAGCACCAGATACGGAGGACCGACATGGCCACCGGAACAGTCAAGTGGTTCAACGCCGACAAGGGGTTCGGCTTCATTACCCCCGACGATGGGACGAAGGACCTCTTCGTCCATCACTCAGCGATCAACTCGAGCGGCTATCGGGACCTTCCCGAAGGCGCGAAGGTCTCCTACGAGGCCGAGGCCGGCGAGAAGGGCCCGAAGGCCACGAACGTAACCAAGCTGTAGGCGCTCAAGCGCGCCATCGCCACTGTCGCGGCGGCCGCACCAGCGGCGCGTCGCGGCGGGGCGAACTTCTTCTGAGCCGATGACCGCGCCAGCCGGTGTCCTGACCGATGCTGACCGCTTGCATCGGCTCCTGACGCTGAAGGGCGACTGCACGCCCGTCGTCCTCGACGTCCGATGGGCCCTTGGCGATCCCCACGGGCGAGCGCACTACGCCGCCGGTCACATTCCCGGCGCCGCGTACGTCGATCTCGAGACCGAGCTTTCCGGGCCGCCCGGGGCAGGTCGAGGCCGGCATCCGCTGCCCATGCCGGCGGCCCTGCAGGAGGCGGCCCGAAGCTGGGGGATCCGCGCCGGGTCGCACGTGGTCGCCTACGACGATGTGGGCAATCTCTCCGCTGCCCGCGCATGGTGGCTGCTGCGCTGGGCAGGCCTTTGCTCGGTGCAACTGCTGGACGGCGGGCTGGGAGCGTGGCGACGGGCCGGCTACGCCCTCGAGTCGGGCCCGGCGGCGCCCAGGCGCGGCGACGTGACGATCGCCCCCGAAGCGCTTCCGGTGCTC